>JBAURA010000254.1:0-4744 GCA_049580985.1 Chloroflexia bacterium | reverse complement strand
CGCTTAATGTGTATCACACAAAACACAAATGACCAACCTGGGGAGGGTAACATGTTGCCAGGAAGCCGACCCAATCCCCTTTGTCATTCTGAGCTTGCGAAGAATCCGGCGGGGAGAGATCTTGTCTCAGGTAAGCCTTATCTTGGACACCGTACATAATCTTGCCCCACCGGATTCTTCGCAAGCTCAGAATGACAAAGGGCAGTGGGTCGGTTTCCTTGCCACATTTTTGTTAGCGAAGTACTGAACGTAGTGAAGAATCTGTTTCCTCACACAGGATCTTTAGAATACAGATCCTTCACTTCGTTCAGCATACAAAAGGGATTTGATCGGCTTCGTAGTGCCTTTGCTCTCTTTTCATACATGAGCCAGAGCCGGAATCACCAAGTAGCCAAAAGCTAAGAAAATTGCGTACTTACGCTTTACGTTTTACGTTTTACGCACAGGAGACCGTATGGAAGCTAACTGGGAAGCGCTCCTTCAGGAGTGCGTGGTGCATTTGCAGAGCTTGATCCGGCTGGATACAAGCAATCCGCCGGGCAACGAGGTCATAGCTGCCCGCTATATCAGGGAGCAAATCGAGGCGGCCGGAGTAACGTGCGAGGTGGTGGAGTCGGAGCCTGGGCGGGCTAACCTGCGGGCCGTGCTGAAGGGCGATGGGTCCGAGCGGCCCCTGCTGTTGATGTCGCATACCGACGTGGTGCCGGTCGAGCCGGAGTACTGGTCGAAGCCACCCTTTTCGGGCGAGATAGCCAATGGGTACGTCTGGGGGCGTGGGGCGGTGGATATGAAGCAGTGGGGGTCATGGCACCTGACGATCTTCCTGGAGCTGGCCCGCAGGCGCACGCCCCTGAAGCGGGACGTGGTGCTGCTGGCGACCGCCGACGAAGAAGATGGCTCCTACAAGGGGATGCGCTGGATAGCCGAAGAGATGCCGCACTGGCTCGACGCCGAGTACGGGTTGAGCGAAGGAGGCGGCGGCGAGATGACTATCGGCGACCGCTCGTTCTTCCCATGCAGGGTAGCCGAGAAGGGGGCTTGCAGGTTCCATTTGCGGGCGCACGGCTCGCCGGGGCATGGCTCTCGCCCCCACAACGACAACGCGCTCATCAAGCTGGGCATGGCGCTGGAGAGGTTGGGGAGCCGCCCGCTGCCATTGCAACCGAGCGATGCGGTGCGGGGCATGCTGAAAGAGATGCTGGCCGATACGGATGACGGAGAGGGTCTGCTGGCGGACCTGCTACGGGAGGAAACGTTCAGGGAGACGCTGGACCTGGCCCCCTTCTCGCCCGCCATGAAAGTGGCCCTCAACGCACAGTTGCGAAACACCGCCACCCCCACCATCCTGCACCCGGCGGGCAGCCGGATCAATGTGGTACCCTCGACGGCAACGGTAAGCTGCGATGGACGCACCCTGCCGGGCGTGACCGTAGACCAGTTCGCCCAGGAGGTGCGGGCGGCAGTGGGCGACGAGGTCGAGATCGAGGTGTATGAATACTGGGATGGGGCGTCCAGTAGCTTCGATAACGAGCTATTCACCATCATGAAGGACGTGACGCAAAAGCTGACCGGGAGCGAGCTGGTCCCATACATGGCGACCGGCGCGAGCGATGCCCGCTTCGCCGAGCCACTGGGGGTGAAAGTGTACGGGTTCGGGCCGATGAAGAACGAGCCTGGCGCGAACCCCACCGAGCTAATGCACGCCCACGACGAACGCATCTCCCTCGCCAATGTCGAGCTAGGATTGAGAGCACTATATGAAACGGTAGTGCGGATTGCCACGTGATATGTCATGCGTCATACGTCATGCGTCATTGGCGGATGAATAGAAAGAGTGGCTGATAGGATAGATGTTGGACGGCGCGAACCAACTACAGGCTTGTCATTCTGAACGCAGTGAAGAATCCGGTGTGGAGAGATTCTGTTCGTAACTGTAGATAATGCTTGACCCATACATACTCTTGCCACACCGGATTCTTCACTGCGTTCAGAATGACAATAGGGATTGGGTCGGCTTCGCATCGGCCTTGCTCTCTTTTTATTCATGCGACAGTGGCGCATCACGTATCACGTATCACGTATCAGAAAGTCACGGCACGTTCCTTGCAAGGCATGGCCGCAGTTATCTCGCAAGGAGTATGCACCATGAAAGCAGGGGACATCCTAACGCTTGCCAAAGATTCCTTCAAAGACTGGGGCGAGGATAAGGCATCACGTCTGGGAGCGGCGCTGGCCTATTACACGATCTTTTCTATAGGCCCGCTACTGCTGATCACGATCTCCATCGCCAGCTTTGTGTTCAACGATGCCGAACAGCAGATCGTTGGGACCGTCTCAAGAGTTGTCGGCAAGGAGGGCGGCGATGTCATTAGCTCAACTATTGAAAACGCCAACAAAGGCGGCGCGAACATTATCGCCACCACCATCGGGATAATCACGTTGCTCCTTGGCGCTTCAGGTGTATTCGGCCAGCTCAAGGACGCGCTGAACACGATCTGGGAAGTCAAGCCCAAGCCGAACCAGGGGTTGCTCGCCACGCTCAAGGACCGCTTCCTGTCGTTCACGATGGTGCTGGGCACCGGCTTCCTGCTGCTCACGTCCCTGGTAATAAACGCGGGGGCGGCGGCGCTCGCCGTATTCTTGAAGAGCCTCCTGCCGGGCGGGGACCTTATCGGCCAGATATTGAGCCTGATAATCACATTTGGGGTGATTACAGTGGTGTTCGCCCTCCTCTACAAATACCTGCCAGACGTAGAGATCGGCTGGAAGGATGTATGGATCGGGGCCGCCATCAGCGCGTTGCTATTCGGGCTGGGCCAGTTCGCGCTCGGCTTGTACCTGCAGTTCGGGAACGTAGGGTCGGCGTTCGGAGCCGCAGGGTCGCTGGTGGTGGTGCTGGTATGGATATACTACTCGGCCCAGATATTCCTGCTGGGGGCCGAATTCACCCAGGTGTACACCAACAAATACGGCTCCCGCGTGCGCCCCGCCGAGAACGCCGAGTTCATCACCGAAGAAATGCGAGCACAACAGGGCATCCCAAGCAAAGATGGAGAACGCCGCGCAGAGGAAGGTGATGAAAAGAAGCAAAAGGCGGCAGGCAAGAGGCGGCTCAAAACCTCCCCGTGGTTTAGCTAACGTCGGGGCGAACATACTCAAACATTAAACACAGAGGACACAGAGAGTAAACAAAAATCTCTGTGTCCTCTGCGTTCTCTGTGATCTCTGTGTTTAATACGCAAGCCGGACTAACGTGTTGTCTTGCCAACAAACCAAAAGAGAGTGTATCCTGTAGGAGCTAACGATCATGCGAGGGGTGCTATGCGAGATAGGATCGAGGTTGTACAGGGCGACATCACCGGGATGAAGGTCGATGCCATCGTGAACGCGGCGAACAACTCGCTGCTGGGCGGGGGAGGGGTGGACGGGGCCATCCATCGCGCCGCCGGGCCTGAACTGCTCCAGGAGTGCCGGACGCTGAGGGGCTGCGAGACGGGAGACGCTAAGATCACGAAGGGCTACAACCTGCCAGCCAAATGGGTGATACACACCGTGGGGCCGGTGTGGCAAGGCGGTCTGCACCACGAGGCCGAGCTACTGGCGCGCTGCTACCGCAACTGTATGGCGCTGGCCGAAAAGCACGGCATCAAGACCATCGCCTTCCCCTCGATCAGCACGGGCGCTTACGGCTTCCCCCTGGACAAGGCCGCGCACATAGCGATCTACGAAATCGTCACGATGCTCAGGCAGAGCGATGCCATCGAGCAGGTGACCATTGTCTGCTTCAACGACCGGGCGTTCCAGACTTACACCCAGGAACTGGCGACGTTCAATAAATGAGCGATTCGCCCCAGCGCTCCCAAACCGCGCCATCGTCCATCGCCCGTCGTCTATCGTCCGCCCAGGCCGTCATCTTCGATATGGACGGCGTGATCGTAGACAGCGAATTGCACTGGAAATCGCTGGAAGGCTATTTCTTGCAGGCGCTCATACCCGGCTGGACCATGCAGGACCAGGGCAAGATCATAGGCCTGAGCCTGGACAACCTGTACACAATGCTCGCGGACGAGTACGGCCTGCAGGAGCCGCGCGAGAGCTTCCTGGCGCAGTACCACGCCATGGCCGCCCAGATCTACAGGGAGAAGGCAGCATTGCTCCCAGGTTTTCGTGAGACGCTGGACAGGCTGCTTGCGTTGGAGCTACCGCTGGCCCTCGCGTCGTCGTCGCCCCGGAACTGGATCGAGATAGTGCTGGAGAAGTTCGACCTGCGCAGCGCCTTCCGGGTGGTGGTCAGCGCCGAAGAAGTAGGCGGTCAAGGCAAGCCCGCGCCCGATATTTACCTCCATACCGCCCACAAGTTAAACGTTCAGCCTGCGGACTGCGTAGTAATAGAGGACAGCAAGAACGGCGCGCTGTCGGCCAGGAGCGCGGGTATGTTCTGCATCGGCCTCCGCAACGGCTTCAACGAGGAGCAAGACCTGTCGGCAGCGCACGTGGTGGTGGAGGGGTACTCGGGGCTTCAGTTCGAGCGTGAAGCGCGAAACGCAAAACGCGAAACGTAAGACTGTAAGTTCTCTATCTGAACACCACCCAACCGGGAGATTATCATTCTGAGTACATAACTAACGAAAATGTGTCAAGAAAGCCGACCAACTCGGCCTTGTCATTCTGAGCTTGCGAAGAATCCGGTGGGGCAAGATCATGTCAGCGCCCGAAGAGGCTCTGTGTCTGCAAACACTATATC
>JBAURA010000253.1:0-11310 GCA_049580985.1 Chloroflexia bacterium | reverse complement strand
TCGCCCGCGATCCATTTCGACGACACGATCTACGGGGGCGACTTCCTGGCGAACCAGTCTATCGTGAGGGACATGTGCGAGAAGGGGCCGGGGATCATCTTCATGCTTGACCGCATGGGGGTGATGTTCAACCGCACGCCTGAGGGGAACATCGACTTCCGCAGATTCGGGGGGACGTTGCACCACCGCACGGCCTACGCGGGGGCCACGACGGGGCAGCAGCTCCTGTATGCGCTGGACGAGCAGGTGAGGCGGTACGAGGTGGAGAACAAGGTCCAGAAATACGAGAACTGGGAGTTCCTGTCGGCGGTGCTGGACGACGACAACATCTGCCGGGGGATTGTCGCGCAGGATATGAAGACGATGGAGATCAGGGCGTTCAAGGCAGACGCCGTGATCCTGGCGACGGGCGGGCCTGGCCTGATCTTTGGGCGGTCCACCAACTCGATGATTAATACGGGCACGGCGGCCTCGGCGGTGTACCAGCAGGGGGCGCTGTACGGGAACGGCGAGTTTATCCAGGTGCACCCGACGGCGATACCGGGAGAGGATAAGCTGCGCCTGATGTCTGAGTCGATCCGGGGCGAGGGCGGGAGGGTTTGGACGTATAAGGACGGGAAGCCCTGGTACTTCCTGGAAGAGATGTACCCTGCATATGGGAACCTGGTGCCGCGCGACATCGCCACGCGGGCCATCTTCGACGTGTGCGTGCGGCAGAAGCTGGGGGTGGATGGGCAGAACCAAGTGTTCCTCGACATTTCGCACCTGGACCCGCACATGCTGGAAGTGAAGCTGGGCGGGGTGATCGACATCTACCGCAAGTTCGTGGGGGATGATCCGACGAAGGTGCCGATGAGGATATTCCCGGCGGTGCACTACAGCATGGGCGGGCTGTGGACCGACCAGACTACGAACATGACGAGCATACCGGGGCTGTTCGCGGCGGGGGAGGTGGACTACAACTACCACGGGGCTAACAGGCTGGGGGCGAACTCGCTGCTGTCGTGCATACACGGCGGGCTGTACGTGGCGGGGCCTGCCAGCATGAGCTACGCGAAGAACAGCGCGAAGTCGGCGGCGTCGGTGGGGGAGGAGCCTTTCAGGCGGGAGCTGGCGCGGCAGACCGAGCGGTACAATGCGATGGTAAGCGCGAGCGGTAAGGAGAACCCGTACGCGCTGTGGCTGGAGATGGGGAGCGTGATGACGGATAACGTGACGGTGGTGCGCTACAACGACAGGTTGCGCGAGACGGACGTGAAGCTGCAGGAGTTGATCGAGCGGTACAAGGACGTGGGGGTGCCCGACCATTCGGGGTGGAGCAACCAGGCGCTCTTCTTCGTGCGGCAGTTGTGGAACATGCTGGTGCTGGCGAGGGTGGTGACGATTGGCGCGCTGCTGAGGGACGAGAGCCGGGGCGCGCACTACAAGCCCGACTTCCCGGAGCGGGACGACGCACGCTTCCTGAAGACTACATTGGCGAGGTACGTCGGGCCGGCGGCTGCGCCTGAGATCACTTACGAGGGAGTGGATATACAGTACATCAAGCCTCGTCCACGCAGGTACGACGTGGCGAAGGGTGAAGGCGGTGCGGTTGTTCAAAAGGCAACAACACTAACACCAGTATTGGGCCATGATAAGACTTCGAATAGTATCAAGCCCGCAAGTTCATCTGGTACTACCAAATAGGTTACTAACATGTACGACCCATTTCATTGGAAGGTGCTTGCGAGTGGAATATTGATCGGTATCGTATCAACCACATTGTCGGCATTGTTGATTTACCGATTAGTTTCTATCGGGAGCGATCTACCTAAGAACGAGATAAACATACCTTTGGAGTCGGTGCTAATCAATATGACCGGTGATCAAGGTGGAATTGAGAAGGCTACTAATTGGTGGCATCGCGTCTGGGAGATAGGACAGGATGATCCAAACTTTGATAAGACCGGAGCGAAACCTAGCGGCGAGTATGGTCCAGAGAGGCCGGGGTGCTATGGGCTTGCATGGAACGTAAAAGGCCCAGGGTTCAATAGAGATACCGTGTACGTACTTACGCAAAAGCGATATTTAGCAATCGATGACGACGGTTGGTATGTTACAGTTTGCGTGCCTGATGGTGTTTCTATTACTCCTGAACAGGCAGGGGAGATTCAGAAAACCTGGTGCGAGCTAAATTACGGACATGCTTTCAGGTCTGTGGTGTTACAGTCGCCGTAATGAGGACCCTTAACATGACGCATATATCTGTAGGTGGAGATTAAAATATGACAGGCATAGACAGTAGGTCCAGTGGCCTAGGTAATCGACAGGTTATTAGACTCCGCGTTTTGCGGCAGGACAGGCCGAAGGGTGAGGCTGGGATGAACCAGCGGTGGGAGGAGTTCGAGGTCGAGTGGCGGCCTGGGATGAATATTATCGGGTGTTTGATGGCGCTACAGAGGCACCCGGTCATGTCGGATGGGAAGGTGACGGATGCGGTGGTGTGGGAGAGCAACTGTTTGGAGGAGGTGTGCGGGGCGTGCACTATGATCGTGAATGGGAAGGTGAGGCAGGCTTGCTCGGCACTGGTGGACAAGCTGGCGCAGCCGATCACGGTGGAGCCGCTGACTTCGTTCCCGGTGGTGCGGGACCTTATCGTGGACCGGTCGCGGGTGTTCGAGGCGTTCAAGCGGGTGCGGGCATGGGTGCCGGTGGACGGGACGTACGACCTGGGGCCGGGGCCGAAGATGACGGATGCTCAGCAGCAGGTGTCGTATGTGCTTTCGACGTGCATGGCGTGTACGGCGTGCATGGAGGCGTGCCCGAATTTCAACGAGGACTCGCCCTTTATTGGGCCGGCGGCGATCAACCAGGCACGGCTGCACAATAGCCATGCGACGGGGGCGATGCACGCGGAGGCGCGGCTTGAGGCGCTGATGGGGGAGGGCGGGATCGCGTATTGTGGGAACGACCAGAACTGCGTGCGGGTGTGCCCTAAGGGGATACCGCTGACGGAGTCGATTGCGGAGATGAACCGGCAGGTGAACCTGCACGCGATCAAGAGTTTGTTCAGGAAGTAGCATGGGGGTGTTGGGGATTTTGGATTTTTCACCGCAGAGGCGCTGAGGACGCGGAGGAACGCAGAGTTTATTTTGGGTTTAGAGTATGGGAGGGTAGGGTGTATGAACTGGTGGGCTAGTGGACATAGGGACAGATGGGTCCGAAGGTTCCTCTTGCAGCGCTGAGGAGGGTGAGAGTACTTTCACGTTGATTATAGCACATTTGTGCTGTTAATGATACACCCAAATGGGTAGTTTTTTCGGGGATTTTCGGGGATTTTATGGCAGAGGCGGGCTAGGGGCGGCGGGTTCGCTGAGGTTGGGGGTGAGAGGTAGGAGGATATAGGAGGTGGAGATGGCAGGGATGGCCTGGGGTCGGGTGGTTTGCAGAGCCGGGTTAGATCTGGTATAATTGGGTTCGTGCCGCCGAGGTGCGGCGCGGTTTCGGGGCGTAGCGCAGCCCGGTAGCGCACTTGAATGGGGTTCAAGAGGTCCCGCGTTCGAATCGCGGCGCCCCGACTATAGGTAGTGAAGAGGTCCATATACGCATGACTTATGCGGTGGACCTCTTTTTCACATTGAGGTATTACGGAAGATGAGATGAAGTAGGTAGAAGGAACAGAACGATGGGAGATGACAACGACAACCCAAAAGGAGAGGCGAAGCGCAGTCGAGCTAGTGAGTTGAATAGGGGAGCAAGGCTGCTACTGGGGTTTTTGGCAGGGCTAGGAGGTATCGACCCCGACAAAACGAGAGTGTCAACGACGGGGGTGCCGGTGGCGATGCCTAAGGATAGTGACGAAGATGGTCCCCACCCTCCACCGCTCCTCGATGTGCTTGACCATCCTACTCCAACTCCAACTCCGGTACCGTGGTTTGATGAACCTCGGTCGCGCTCGTCTCACAGTCGACCAACTAAGGCCCAGCGAAAGTGGGCGCAGAAGAAAGCGAATAGACAGAGAGAACCATAAGCGCAGATCACTTTAGTTCTCAGATCAGCTAATTGCAGGCACGCACGGTATGGACCCACCTTGCGGCGAAAAGCCTGAATTAGACGGGGTTCAAGAGGTCCCGCGTTCGAATCGCGGCGCCCCGACTATATGACAGGCACAGAAGGCTCTGGCGGTGGCACGCCGGAGCCTTTATGGTTGCCGTGTATATTCCACCCAGTTGAGATCGGGAGAGGCGAGATATTCCGTCTCACGCCCGATCTATTACGCGGGGAAATGGGCTACACTAGGAAGTGCAGGTCGCTTGCAGCGTTATTTCTTGCCGGATCTACCGGCTATTACTTATGCCTGTGTCCGGTGTATCTACATGGGACCCAGCCTTAGAATGGAGAACGATGATGTTAGAAAAT
Organism: Chloroflexia bacterium; assembly: GCA_049580985.1. Lineage (GTDB taxonomy): Bacteria > Chloroflexota > Chloroflexia > QHBQ01 > JADMIH01 > JADMIH01. Next base: position 6,912 of record JBAURA010000253.1, on the reverse strand, counting down.
GAACGGGACGATACGGGTATAGTGACCAAGCTGTTCGAGCACAACGTGTGGGCCAACCTGAAGCTGCTGGATTTTTGCGAGGGGTTGAGCGATGAGCACCTGGACAGCACTGCTATCGGCTGCTATGGTTCTATACGCGATACTTTGGGGCACATAGTGCGGGGTGAGGTGAGCTATGTGGAGCGCGTGAACGGCAGGCTGCCGGCGGTGCCGCCTCGCAGGGGCGAATTTGCGGGGTTCGAGGTGCTGAAGGATGCGGTGCGCTGGACGGGGGAGGAGCTGCTGGAGTTGGCGCTGTCGGGGCGGAAGGAGAGCATGGTGCAGGAGCGAGAGGGAGAACTGGGTGTCGAATACAAGCTGTCCAGCCTGATGGTCCAGGCGGTTACGCACTCGACGGAGCACAGGACGCAAATCGCGGCCATCATCACGCAACTGGGCATGGAGCCGCCCGATATGAGCGGCTGGAAATATATGGAGGAGATAGGGGAATTTCGAGAATTCAGGCAAGAGGCGGGCGGTCCGAAAGAGTATAAGAGCCGCCCGCCGATGGAAGCCTGAGCAGTGAAGATTGCTTGTATTTGGCGGCAATGTTAATGTTAATGACTTAGGAAGGGACTGTTGGATAACAAGAGGATGGGTTCGAGGGGTCCCGCATTCGAACTGCGGTGCCCCGACCAACAGAACTAGGAGTCGAAAAAGAGGACGCTCAACGACATGAGCGTTCCCTTTCCGTCATAGAGCCTAGGCATCTTGAGGCTAAGAAGCGGACGTGCCACATTTCTGTGAATACAATGGTGGAAATCTATATTGTGTGAGTCCTATCATTCTGGTACAATACCGATACAGTAGTGCTTCGGCACTCACTGTGCTGCAGTCATGGTGCTGCGAACACCTGACTGATAGCTCTACCTCCAGTGAGAGGCCCGGGAGGGATTCGAACCCTCGAAAACGCGACCTGCGAAATCGCGTGCCTTGGTCCACTCGGCTACCGGGCCTCGAATTGGGTGTATAGGGCAGTTCTACTTGCGAAAGTGGGGCTGCCCTATTCAATGTCCTGCTTTGGAGCTACGTCAGGGATTATTTCGATGCTAAAGTCTAGATTGGCCTCAAGTGTAGTGAGCCAGCGCTCACGCTCAGCCTCCGTCCATTTTCCACTTGCAGGTAGCCTTTGAAACATAGCAGCCAAGACTACATAGTTAGGATTGGATAGCCCTATGTTTGCTAGATACCCGGAAGTATTAGAAGCATCTTCGTTGCTAGCTTTCCTCTCGTTCGTTGACTCTTTGCCTTTTGCTGGTCTAATCCGCCGCTGTTGTTTACTTTTCGGTGCCGCACCAGCACTTCGCCTGGCTAGTTCTTCCTCTGGTGGAGCTAATCCCGCCTCACGACACAACTCAAGGAACAACAGGACCATACGAGTTCTCTGTGTGGGTGGGTCATATAAGCGGAAGGCGTTGTCGATCGCATCGCGATTATCGGTAGACGGATCTGCAACCTCGAAAACAGGCTTGTATGCCATTTGTATTGCTTGCGCCAATAACGACCGATATTCTTCATCGCCGACTCGTCGCATGCGGTCGAAGGTCTCGGTGTGTGAGCCATCATCTAGTACCAAACCTAGGAATTTTATGGCCTGCAGTGCATGAGAGCCCGAGGACGATAATAGACCTAAACGCTCAAGATTGGTAGCTGTGAGTGGGTTAGGTACACCTTTGTCATGATTGCGCCGCAGTATAGCAAGCACAGGGTTGGGCCGGGAGTAAGGAGCACGTTGTACGCTGTCATATGCAAACACTTTTAACCTCCTTATTGCAGTATATGTTCAAGTCAGGGCCGTGTCAAGAGGTTTTTCCACAATGCGCGGACGAAATATAATGGCAATATATTGCGCAAGGCACAATTCACCTTCTGGGCTCGCCGAGCCTGTTCTTTGCCGTTCTTGTTTTGTGCCGTCGGAGCACCTCGATGTTGTGCCCTGTCATTTTGACACCTCGTATGGATAATTCAAGCATTGGAATTCGATATATTCATCGCCTTAAACGGCTGTCCTTGAGTCAACGAAACTGGTATCGGATCGGCCCAGCACAGGACAGAAGAGGCGGGTCTGAGTCTTATCTTGTGCATTACCACTGGCAATACTATGTATATTGCTATAGAAAATCGCACAAAAGCACTTATGTGCTGATATTGTTCGTGAGTTTTGCCAATAATGCATTGTTGACTTGTTCGCTTGCGTATTGTTATTATTCTAGCACCATTCAAAGAATAGCACAACCGACTATCTGGACCCGCCGCGCCCATACTTGTCCGGCCTGACACGTGCTAATTATGTTGATGTAGGTGTAAAGAGCTATTGGTCAACTCGCCACGTATTGACATTAGACATTGTTCATACCACATCAGCGCGAGAGCTAAAGGAAACGGTTGCAAGAGGTCACGTTCGAATCGCGGCGGCCCGACCAGCATAAGAGACGCAACGAAACAAAGGAGGCACTGCTGATTGAGCAATGCCTCCTTTGTTGATTGAAGGGTTCGGTTAGCTCTATTAGCCTCGGCCTCCGCCACCAGAGCCACCCCGATTGCCTTCGCCGCCGGAGCCGCCACCTTCAGCGCCTCCCTGGTTGTCGCCTTTGTTACCCTGACCGCCCTGGTTGCTGCCCTGACCGCCCTGGTTGTCTCGATCGTTGTCGCCACGGCCTCTATTCCCCTGGCCACCCTGGTTGCCATTGCCACCAGAGCCGCCAGAGCCGCCATCACCCTGATTGCCACCGCCACCAGAGCCGCTCCCAGAACCGCCCCCGCCTTGGTTGCCACCGCCGCCGGAGCCGCCACCAGAGCCGGAGCCACCAGAGCCGGAGCCACCAGAGCCGGAGCCACCACCCTGGTTGCCTCCGCCGCCGCCTCCACCTTGGTTGAATTGTAGCAATTCTTCTAACATGGTTGTTCTCCTTTCGACGTTGAACTAGATCGCAGTGCAACACTGGCGTTGCATCATTGCTGCCTTTAGCAGAACTCGTGCCAATCCCTATGACAAGTTGAGGTGATGGACGCGATTGCTCGACAGTTCCTTGAGAGGTAAAAGCGGCGATTTCAGGATGATGTGAGGCAGCCTTTTGGAGCGGCTTGGGTTTTGAGATCGGTTGACAGGCACCCAACTACTGCTATATTATGCACGGCTACAGCCTCACGTAACTGCATCCTATTCAAGAGGGTAGCCTGTCTTTAGCTATAGGAGTTACCCAATGAATAGTATGAGCCGTAATGATGCCGATATTGCCAGGGCATTGCAGGCTGGTCTTGGAGGCGGCGTGCGGGATGACCGCATCTTGCCGGAGGTGCGCTGGACGGCTGTAGTGGTGATCGTGGTGCTGCTGACCACGGTGGGTGTGCTCTACGGGTTTCCTGAGCGGACGGGGGAGTTGTTCGCGTGGAAGATAGACCCTCCTATGAGCGCGCTCTTCCTGGGGGCGGGGTACGCGGGCGGGTTGTATTTCTTTGTGCGGGTGGCGCTGGCGTCCCGGTGGCATACTGTTGCCAATATTTTCACTCCCACGACGGTATTTGTGTGGTTGATGCTGGCGGCGACGCTGCTGCACTTCGACAGGTTCATCAAGGATAGCGTGGCGTTCAACCTGTGGATCGTCATTTACCTGATTACCCCGATTTACGTGCCGTTCTTGTGGTATCGCAATCGTGTGACGGACCCGCACGTTGTGGAGCCGGGAGATATTGTTGTGCCGAGGTCTGTGCGCGTGGCATCGGGAATGTTAGGGGTGGGGGCGCTGGTGTTCGCTGTGATCCTTTTTGCCTTGCCGCAATTCGGAAGTGGGGCGCTCGACATCTGGCCGTGGAAGCTGACACCATTGACGGCAAGGGTGACCGCAGCCGCCATGTCGTTTCCCGCGGTCGCCTGGGTAATGCTTGGGCGCGAGCAGAGGTGGAGCGGCTGGCGGGTACCGCTTGGAGTGCAATTAGTGGCGCTGGGGATGACTCTGCTGGCTGTACCCCGGGCATGGGACAGTTTCGATGGGAGCCGATTGGCTACGTGGGTGTTTGTGGGGGTGTTGCTTGCCCTGGTGGCGGCGACCCTGGTTCTGTACGTGACGATGGAAGCCCGCCGCAGAGCAGCAGTCGTCGCACCCAAGCAGATCGTATTTCGATAAGACAAACTCGTACATGCGATTGTTTATGGGAGCGAAGACGGTGGTAAGCCATAATCGCCAGGCTTCAAGATCTGCCTCGGTGGGCGGGCGGGTCTTCTTCGCCGTGGTGACCGGAAAAGCATCCGTCATGCGCCTTCTGCCTCCAATAAGCTTTCATGCTTGAGCGCACGTATGCCGAGGGCTTGGTTCAGTGGTTGGGGTATGGGGGACTGGGAGCATCCAGCGCGGCTGTAGTGAGGCTGATCAGCCTGCAATCCACGCCCCCATCCGCACGTAACACTCCCGCTCCCGCATGATCATATTCGACCACGGTTGATCTGTCCGGCCATTCGACACAAATGGGCAGAAGGAGCGGATAGCCCCCGTCCACGGCTGAGCGGCCAGCAGGTCATACATCTCCAGCACCATCAGCATTCTGTCTACCGGCCTGTTATTGAACAAGCGAGAGGCGACATTGATCTCGTTGATCCAGACGTCGCTGTGGATGCGCTCCAGCTCGTTCCCTACGCGCCACAGCAGCCGGTTCTCGTCTTCCGGTCCGTTAGGCCCTGAGTAATTGATGCAGTAGGCGTGCAGGCCCACCGGGCCCTGGTTGTATATGTCGGCTACGATCCTTGCCCATGTCATGCGGCCAGGGTCCGGCGCGTCGCGAGGCGTCAGCCGTTTATGCGACCAACCCGGAGCGACGACTAAAACCCCCATTGGAGTGAGGAGCGTGCGCAGATCTTCGACGGCAAGACGGTGCTCCCAAACACGCCCCTGTGGGAAGTTGGCCTCTGCCGTGTCACCCCAGGTGTTAGAGCCCCGCGTGAGATTGTACTCAATGTCCGGTTCGTTGCCGGCGATGGCAGCCTCGATCACCAGGCCTGGCACTCGCGCCTGCAACTCACCGATCTTGCGCGCGATCTCGGGCCGATTCCCAGCCTGGTAGTACGAGGCGGCCACCTCACCGGCATTGTCTCTCGACGGCTCCTCGATGCGCAGTATGACATGTATGCCGTGGGCGGCTAGCCATTGGAGTTGCTCGAGCTGGCGTGGGTCGTGGGCCACGCCCAGGAAGAGCTGCACCCTGGTAACGCCGGCGACGAGCACGTTACCAGTGTCTAGCTCGGTCATTGGCTCAGGGAAGAATAGGCACATTGTCTGACGCTTGTTTTGCATACTATACCTCTCCAACTCACTTTGGGCACGTTCCACAGCGCCTTCACTGGGGGCGCGCCTGACCTATACCTTCGAGGTTATGGGCGGTCGCCCGGCGGCCCAGCCCACGTTCGGGTTTAGACACCCCCATTTACCGGGGGAGGGGTGAAAACCCTATGCCTGGCCCAACACATGGCATGGGTATCCACACGTCAGACCAACTGTATGTCTCAGGGAAGTGGTAATCATGGGGATGAGCAGAGCCTAGCTCACTCCCATGATTACGATGCTCTATGTGTTCCTGTACGCCTCTTTAGGGCTGGCAGGGGCGCCCTCGTACAATCCCCCTCATTGCCAGCCGCTCGACGAAGGGGTGGAATGGTGAGCCTGGCGGTACATCCTGGAATGTGTGACGGTTGTCAACGTTGTCATTAAACCCTGCGGCCTCGGACACGATTTTCGCTTCCTGCCCCCTGGTAACAAGCTCGCTGACGCCGAAGTAGGGTTTATTGTCGGGGCCAACGCAGGGGCGCGGGTCTTGCCCAGGGCGGACGGGTGTCCACACACCCACCAGGACGTGCTCAGACAGGGCTATAAGGCGCGGCTGTATATCTTCGGGCGCATCACCGGCTCCACGATCTAGCATTTCCTCGAAATCCGAGTCCGATATACTCGAGGCGTCTGGGGCTTCCCCTACCCAGGTAGCGTGCACGCTCAGACGAATATGCAGGTTATTGCCAACAGGGGCCATGGTCACGCTATCGGGCTTCAGCATCCCACGTGGCACGGTGGTCTCGATACGCAAGAGTGGGTTGTCATTTATCGGTCCCGGCTGGTCCTGGACGAATACCTCACACCAGCCTAAACGGTTATCCTGAAGATCATAGGCGAGTTGCGCCGTGTATATCTTGCCCGCACCATCGGCCAGTATATCCTGATCGGCCAGGGCGTTGCCCATGCGCTGTAGGATGATATTGGCCTGTACTGTGGTCGTCATTGCTTTGTTCTCCTTTACAATCCTCTAGGTGGTTGTGGAAGCCCCCACAGTTGGGCAAGTGCGGGCATCCCTACGTTATAGCCTGTACGGCACAACAGATATGTCCGTGTGTTGGGTGCTGAAGGTTCGCATACTGCAAGAGAGTGGCTAGAACTTAAGGCTCTATACGATAATTGCTGCCTGGCGTGTGTTAGATGTAAGCCAGAGATAAAGCTGACACGCGACCATGTAGGCTGTTATAGCCCTCTCGCTGAGTGGGAGACCCCATGCTAACCGCTTTTAGAAAGATCGCTCCCACCACTGCCAGTAGGAGCAGGCAGCCGGTAGAATATATACGATTGTGCGCGTTGTTCCGCTGCAAAGAGATAAGGGCGCCCTACATAACAAACGCTCCTGGCGTTCTTCCGAGTTACAGGGGGCACTGGGGCACTCTATGCTATTCGCTCACACTCATTTTAGCACATCTTGGGTGCGGTGTATAGAGGGAAGTTACTCTGCGATTTCACAGCCGAGGGTAACAGTTCCGGGCTATGCATCAGGTTTATTCCGCCAACCCGCCGGTGACATTCCGGCAGGTTGGCGGAATAAACCCGTATTAAGCGCTAAAACCGA
>JBAURA010000252.1:0-1676 GCA_049580985.1 Chloroflexia bacterium | reverse complement strand
CGCGATGGCTGCCCGGTAATCGGACAGGGCGATTCTCTTGCCGAGGGCCGGGCGCTGAGGGGGCGCGGGCGGCAGAGGCCCGCCCGCACCGCGCAGGAAGAAGAACCAGATGCCCAGCCCGGACATGAGCACAAGCGCGAGAAGGCCGCCCCAGCGTAGATTGGCGGGCAGGGCGCGCAATTTAGCGAGGAAGCGACTCATACCTCTCCTTCAAGCTCAGTATGGCTGTCAAGCTTGGAGACGCGGCGGACGCGGCTAGAGGGATCTGCCTCTGTGTTTCCATTATGCTCTACGTCTCGCGGCGGCCTTCGTTGCGCACGCTTGCGGAAGGTTTGCATGGCTTGCCGGTTGTGACCTGTTGCCAGCAGCGGGAAGAGGTCGGCATCCTTTGCCAGGGCTCTACTAATCGGGGTAGGCTCCGCTTCGACAGGAGGTACGGGAATGGGCGATTCTTGATACACCGGGGGTTGTATGCCAAAGATGGGCATAGTGGGTTGCGATGTTTCAGACTGTACGGAAAGGGTATCCCCAACGCCTAAGACTGGTTGGACCTGACTATATTGGCCGTGTGGGCTATAGGAAGAGGTGGGATTGTACCGCCGGTCGTCCGCCGCCCACTGGCCGTCGTCCTTTTGCTCGTAGTCCGTCTCGTAGCGCTCAGCTATGGCGGTATCGAGGTCGAAGCCTTCTTTGCGCACGCGCTGGTCGAAGTAGTAGAAAGCGATAGCGCCCATCTCTATGGGGGCGAAGACGGCAGTGGTGAGGATACCTATGAGCCGGGTGATAGCGAGCGTGGCGAAGACGTCGCGGAGGCCAAGCCCCAGCAGGGCGGTGATGACGCCCGCAGGCCCAACAGACACCACGGTGTTGAGAATGCCCAGCACCGTCACCAGCGCGAAGGTGCGCCACCAGTAGTTGCGAGTTAGACCTAAGCTGCGCCTGATGGCCTGGCGCGGCGTGAGTTGCTCGACTACGGCGGCGGGGAGGGCCAGCTTGAGGCGCACGTCAATGATCAGGTAGGCGACAGTGGTAAATGGGCTTAGGCAGGCCAGGGGGAGGATCAGCACGGTAAAGTCGCCGCCGCCCACGAACAGCAGGAGGACCGCGCACACCATGGGCGAGAAGACCGCCAGGGCGATCAGCGCTTGCAGGAAGATGAGGCCCAGCGCCCTGCCCAGGTTGCGGCCAAGCGACCTGTAGGCTAACCCCAGGCTTATTGCCTTCCCGAAGACCACGCTGACTATAGCGGCGGTCAGCGCCCACTGAGCCAGGTACTCGACCAGGGTTTCCAGGTAGCTTTTGAGGGTGCTAAGCTGGCTTGCTACGTTGCGGGCGGCTATGCTCGAAGTGGTCGTGGTGGTAATGGAAGAAAAGTCGGGCGTATCGTAGATGCCCAGGACGAATACATCGGTCAGATAGGAGAGGAGTTGTAACGGCACGAGGGCCACGACCACGATCAGCAGAAAGGCGACGAAGTTGCGCCTGTATACCCTGAAGGCGGCGTCTATGACCTCGGCAACCGTGCGCACCCGGAACTGCGAGAGAATGTCGGGGCCTGCGATTGCGGATTGCGGATTGGGGATTGCGGATTGCATGGGGGGAGGGGGTTGAGGGATTAGGGGTTAGGGAGTTAGGGAGTTAGGGAGTTAGGGAGTTAGGGAGTTAGGGAGTTAGGG
>JBAURA010000251.1:0-4090 GCA_049580985.1 Chloroflexia bacterium | reverse complement strand
ATACAGCCGGGCGGCCGCATGTGGGTGCAACATGTGGGTGCAACATGTGGGTGCATAAGGTAGATGCAGCAAATATACAGAGCAAGCCTGACAAGTACGGCGGTTTGGTGCGGCGCGCCCGTGTGCTATATAATCGGTAAGTATGCTTGCAAGCCTCTTATCTAACCGCGAGCGCCTGTTGTGGCTGACGAGCGCCGCGCTCACCCTGCTCTGGTTAGCTATTTACCTCACCACCGTCTCTCCCACCGTCAACTTCATCGACAGCGGCGAGCTGATCACCGCCGTGCGCGAGCCTGGCATAGCGCACCCGCCAGGCTACCCTCTCTACGTGCTTCTGGGATATGTAGCATCACATCTCCTCTGGGGCGAGGAGGCCTGGCGCGTAAACGTCCTCTCTGCCTTCTGGGGCGCGCTCGCCGTGGGTGCGTTCTTCATCCTCATCTTCCGCTCCTCCGAGTATGTGCTCACCGAGCGAAAGGTGCCGGGCAGCTATCGCCTGCGTGCCTCCACCCGCCTCGACCCCCGGCAAACGTCTCCACAACAGCGCAAGAAGCCGGACGGTCGCGCACCCTCTACACCACGCCCGCCCAGGCCGGACCGCGCGCTACCCGTAGAAAATGGTGAGGCTCGCGCCAGTGTGAAGTCAGAACAATCGCCCGGCGCGCAATCGAGCCTCGATCTGCTCCTGCTGGCGGCCTCGGCGGCGGGTGCGTCGTTGCTCGGTGCATCCTCTACCTTCTGGAGCAGGACGGCGCAGGCCAAGATGTACAGCCTCCACTTCTTCCTGGTGGCGGTGGTCCTCATCCTCGCCCTTGGATTCCGCCGCGCCTACGAGCGTGACGACCCCAGGGCGGCCACCCGCTGGCTCATTGCGCTGGCCGCCACGCTCGGCCTCTCTTTCACCAACCACCTGATGACCATCCTGCTCGTCATCCCGGTGGCTCTCATGCTGCTCGTGGGCAGCGACGTCGGCCAACGGCTGACCTTCATCCTCCGCCGCTTGCCGTTCGCCGCGCCCGCCTTCCTGCTCCCGCTCCTCCTGTACATCTACATGCCCGTACGCGCCTCGCAGGGGCCGGTGATGAACTGGGGGTCAGTCGACAACTGGGGCGACTTCTGGCGGCACCTGACAGGCTGGCAGTTCCGCCCCTACCTCCTGGGCGACCTCGGCGGCAACCTGGAGCGCAACTTCGATCTCGTTACCCGCTACGCGACTCAGCAATGGGGCTTCCTGAGCCTCATCGTCATATTGGCCGGGCTTGCCGCCGGCGGCCTCCTCTTTGTGGCGCGCGCACCGCTCTTCTGGCCCACGTTCTCCTTCCTCGCGCTCACCCTCGTATTCTCTCTCTTCTACGGCATCTCGGAGATCGAGCCTTACATGACGCCCTTCTACGCCATACTCGCCGTGTGGCTCGGCCTTGCCCCCGCGTCCTGGATCGCGATCTCTCGCAGGCAGGCTCGCCCCGCCCCCCGCCGAGCGCCCATCCCGCGTAACGCACAGCCTGAGGCGGCAGCATCCCCCGATTACGGGGCCGCCTGGGCGATCACCGCCCTCCTGGCTATCGTCGCGCTGGGGAGCGCCATCGTCGTTTATCCCGTGCAGAATTACAGCCGCAACAGGCTGGCCGAGCAGTTCGCGCTCAACGTCTTCAATGAGCTTCCCCAGAACAGCATACTCATCACCGACTACTGGGACTTCTACGCGCCCACCTACTACCTGCAAATAGTCAAGGGTGTGCGCCCCGACATCGCTATCATCGACAAGTCGCTGCTCCGCTACCCCTGGTATACGGGCCAGTTGCGCGCGCTCTACCCGTGGCTGATCGAGAACTCCGAAGACATTGTCGCCCGCTTCGCGCCCGAACAGCGCAGGTGGGTCAACGGCGAGATTTTCAATAGCGCGGCCCTCAACCAGGCGTATTACGACCTCATGACCTCCTTCGTCGAGCGCAACGCGCCGGACCACCCTCCCTACTTCCTGATAGGGCAAGCTTGCCCTCCCAACCAGCAATGCGAGGAGGAGCAGATCGCCCCCACGTGGTCGCGCGTGCCGGTGGGGCTGGTCGAGAAGCTCATGCCTCCCGGCACGACGGAAGTGCCCATCCCCGCCGAGGCGAGCTACATGACGGAGGGCATCACCACCAACCCCGTCGGCCTAGACGATGCGGCCCGCATAAACTCGCTTCGCTATATCGAGGCTTACCGCCGCCTGGCCGCGCTCTACGGGGCAGCCGGGCAAAACGAAACGGCCCAGCGCATGAGCGACCGGGCCGTGGCGGTGGAGGCTGCCTTGAGGGGCAGGTAGGGCGTCACGATACCGCGAACACGCTACGCCGTTTTAGGAAGATGTAGCCAGTCACCAGCGCGCACACCACCGCCCCGAAGAAGAGTGCGGCGGGCGCGCCCAGGTAGTAGGCGATGACCCCGGCCAGCAGGTTGCCCGCCGGGGCCATCCCTATGAACAGGAACGCGAACACACCGTTCACCCGCCCCCTAAGCTCGTCGGGCACGCTCGTCTGCACCAGCGTGTTGACCGTGGCATTGATCGAGATCATCGTCCAGCCGACGCCGACCAGCATCGCCAGCGACAGCCAGTAGCTGCTCGACAGCGCAAATATGCCCAGGAAGACGGGCAGGCCCACGGCCCCCAGCAGTATGATCCGCCCGCGCCGCGTCATGGATCTGCCGCTCTGGACGGTCAGGCTGAGCGCCCCCACCAGCGAGCCTACTCCCGCTACCGCCATCAGCATCCCGTAGCCTTCCTCGCCAACGTGCAGGATGCTCTCGGCGATGATCGGCATCAGTGTGGCGTAGGGAAAGGCGAAGATGCTCACCGTCACGATAAGGATCATGAGCGTGCCGATCACTTTGTCGTGCCGCACGTAACGGAGGCCCTCTACGATCCGGTGGAACGAGTTGGCCGTCTCCTTCTTCCTGGAGTGCGGCGGCAGTTTCATCATGAACAGCCCGGCCAACACGGCCAGGTAGGATAGGCCGTTGAGCAAGAAGGCCATCCCCGGCCCCTGCCAGGCCAGAGCCACGGCCCCCAGGGCCGGCCCCACCACGCGCGCCCCGTTGAAGATCGCCGAGTTGAGCGCGACCGCGTTCATGAGGTCTTCTTTGCCTACGAGGTCCACGGTGAACGACTGGCGCGCGGGCGCATCGAACGCGAACACGGTGCCCATCACCACCGAGATGGCGAGCACGTGCCACAGCTCCACTACCCCGCTCAGCGCCAGCCCCGCCAGCAACAGCGACGCCAGCATGGAGATGACCTGCGTCCATATGATGAGCGTGCGCTTGGAGAACTTGTCGGCCAGCTCACCCGTCCACAGCGACAGCAGCAGCACCGGCACCGAGTTGGCGAAACCCACCATCCCCAGCCAGAAGGGGGAATGCGTAAGCTCCAGCACCAGCCAGCCGCGCGCCACCATCTGCATCCACGTGCCCACCAGCGAGATCATCTGTCCCGTCCAGAAAAGCCTGAAGTTGCGATGCCCAAGCGCGCGCAGCGATGCTGGCAGAGGGAGGTTCCGGGTCAGGAGAGGAAAAGAGGGTCGTGCGGCGACTGTCGCTTCCGCGCCAGGTACGTCGGTGAGCGGAGCAAGCGCTCCCACTTCCACCGAACCGCCATGTTCGCGAGGCGTGCCGCTACCGCTATATTTTATGGTATCCGTTCTGTTCAACTGAGGTCTCATGCGTCCTTTTTAGTAGGCTTGTCTGAAATCTATTATATTAGAAGTATATCTAACTTCGGCCATAAAGTCAAATCTCCAAACCGTTCCACGGGCCACCAACCATGTGTAAAACCTTGACTCGTGGCACCAAAAATGCTATAATAAAGGCGTCGGTGAAACGTCGCCGGCCTGGCAAATCGGTTTTCTGTGAGCAAGGAGGTTTTTTATGAAAACGACCAAAACTCACGTAATGGAAGTTCGATTCCAGGTGGATCGATAAGGCCCTCAGTAAAGACTTTCGGGTCATTCTGAGGGCACAACCGAACAAGAAGGCACTCAGTTCTACTGGGTGCCTTCTCAATTTTGCCAAACAAAACCGTAGGGGCGCATGTGTAGCCAACACTGTCGAATTA
>JBAURA010000250.1:0-5373 GCA_049580985.1 Chloroflexia bacterium | reverse complement strand
AGTCCAAGCTCTTCTTGCTGCTCTCAAAGATGATTATTTAACTGTCCGCATGGGCGCGGAGGAGAGCCTGGGGCAGTTGGCTCAATCCTCTCCCGAAGTAGTCCAAGCTCTTCTTGCCGCCCTTAAGGATGATGACCCATCTGTACGCACTAGCGCGGCATTGAGCTTAGCGCAGTTGGCTCAATCCTCTCCCGAAGTAGTCCAGGCTCTTCTTGCCGCTCTCAAAGATGATGCCTCATATGTACGCATGAGTGCGGCAGATAGCCTGAGGCAGTTAGCTCAATCCTCTCCCGAAGTAGTCCAGGCTCTTCTTGCCGCTCTCAAAGATGATGACCCATATATGCAAGACAGCGCACTCATCAGTTTGCTAACTCTAGGCTATGAGCCTGAAAACTGGGAGGAGAATCTGTACTCTATTGTGCGGAAGCAAGACCCCTATAACGAAGTAAAGGCACGAGCAATCTCATTTCTCGGTGAAACAGGCGATGGCAACCCCCTGCAGGTCGGTCTTCTCATGAAGGGGCTACGGGATGAAGGTGACCAAGTGAGGCAAGCCAGCACCTTGGCGCTGGCCCGGATCGGGCAACGCTCCACAGAGAGGGGCAAGAATATAGCGGAACAACTTGCGCAAGCAATCAACTCATCAGAGTTTGACATGTCTATCCGGAATGGGACACGCACCGGACAGGATTATGCCTTCTCGGCGCTCTGGATGCTGGTCGCAGGGGAGGGAAGCTCCCAATAAAGCATGCCGCTTCAGGAAGCGCGCGAAAAGAAGGAGAAAATAGGCACAAGCTATCGTGCATCTTAGCTCGCCGACTGCTTTAGCGACAATGTGCTACACGTTATGATCGCGCCATGAACTTACTACCACACAAGCGAGATCACGGGTGGCGCTGGCGTATCGTAGCGTGGCTCCTCTTGATAAGCGCACTCGTGCCCTACGTATGGTTTGGCCTCGACCTAGCCTACGTCTCCACCGACAACGAAACCGATTACGCCCTGCCCTCCGACGTGATAATCGTGCTTGGCTGCCCAAGTTACGAGGGCAACGTGCTCAGCACCACCTTCAGCGCCTGCGTGCAGGCCCGCGCCCACCACGCCGCCGACCTCTACCACCGGGGCCTGGCCCCCTATATCATCCCCACAGGGGGCATGACCGGCCCGCCGCCCACCGAAGCCGCCGCCATGTCCCAGATGATGCAGGCCGACGGTGTGCCCACCTCCGCCATCTTCCTCGAAGAGCAGGCCCGCAGCACGGTGGGCAACGTCATCTACAGCCGAGCTATCATGCAGGCCCACGGCTGGCGGACCGCCATACTTGTGACCGAGCCGCACCACATCAAGCGCGCCGCCGTGATTGCCCGCGACGCCCGCGTGAACATCACCATTTCCCCTGCTACCAACAGCGCGGGTTGGCATACGCCATCCGCACGGCGGCACAACCTTTGGCACGACGCCCGCCATCTTATGACGTACCAGTTCAATAGGCTCTTTAGAGGGCCACCTTGACGGCGCACAGTAGCCTAAGTGACGGACTATTGAAATGCCCAACCTCTAGTCAAACTGGTAATCGGCTATTTACCCGCATCCAAGACAGTCGAGAAATTGACATATTGTTATCCTTCTGATACCATTTACTCACTTTACTCGGCATTCTAAGAGTCAGCAGTGCCCATACGCACTACAACGAGACAAGTGAAGGTCGCATGAGGGCTCTTTGTAGGAACGTCACCTTTCTGTGTCGAGTTGCGCGCGTCGCCCCATTGATATTGGCGGCGCTTTGCCTAACTATGCTTTGCACAAATATAGCGCGTAGAGAGCTACCTGCCAATCTGGCCGGGGATGCCGGTGCCGTCGCGCGTAACGCCAATACTTCCTTGCTTGCTAGCAGGATGCTTAGTGGTGGGGTACTCGAAAAGAGCACATCGGTGTCTAACGACCTGGGGATCACTTCAATCGACAGCCCAATGCAATGTGGGTTTCAATGGTCTGTAGTGGAGAGTCCTCATTCGGAATTCAACGAGTTCCTTTCAGATATAGAAGTTATCGCGTGGGACGATATTTGGGCGGTAGGCATTCTGACCAGCACTCTGCATTGGGACGGTATTATGTGGAGTCGAGTACCTGGTCCCCTGCTGAATAGCCAGCAACTCCAAGATGTGGATGCCAGCGCCTCGGACAACGTTTGGGCCGTGGGCTACTACGGGCCACCGAGCGGTGGTCAAGAGAGTGTGGTAATTCACTGGGATGGAGACCAGTGGACGCTGATACCCAGCCCTAACTTTGGCTTCGTGACTCGGTTAGAAGGAGTGGCAGTTATTGCTCCTGACGACATATGGGCAATAGGCAACGCATACACTGCAGAGAGTCATTCGTCCCTTGCGATCCACTGGGATGGCACGACCTGGAGTCGCGTGCCGTTGGCAACGACGAATGGTATACTGACGGCGATCTCGGCGACTTCCGCTAACGATATTTGGGCAGTGGGCTATAGCGAAGTTCCTAACGTGGTGACTCATATAGAACATTGGGACGGCATACGTTGGAACGTAATACCCAGCCCTAATCGAGCCATGTACTACAATTTTCTGTGGGCCGTGGATGCCGTATCACCTGACGATATTTGGGCAGTAGGAGATAGTGGTGAGCAAGTAGGCCCTTACGGGATAACGCTCACGCTTCACTGGGACGGAGCTCAGTGGGGCATAGTCTACAGCCCTTCCCCCAATATACCTCCTAGATCACTGTACGCTGTGTCGGGTAGCAACTCCAACGACGTATGGGCGGTAGGCTTCGACACGGAAATCGTAGGTAGCTACTACGTTGAATCGACCTTAGCACTACACTGGAATGGCGCATATTGGAGCCGTGCACCGACTCTAAACCCAGGTCGGATATACAACAGATTCGACGGAGTTGCCACCCTCGCCAACGGTGAAGCCTGGGCAGTGGGACACGCCGAAAATGATCCGCTGATCCAACGCTACTATGACATCTGTGTAACGCCGACACCGGCTACACCGGCGGCAACGCATACACGCACGCCCACCAGCAGTGTTACGAGCATACCAACGTCAACCGCTATTGCCACCACTACCACTAACACAGCCACTTCAACCAGCACTAGCATGCCCACGCCTGTTAGTTGCCAACTTCAGTTCCAAGACGTGGAACGCCAAAGCACCTTTTATACGCATATACGTTGCCTTGTATGCCGGGGCATCATAAATGGGTACCCCTGTGGAGGGGCAAGCGAGCCGTGCATCCCGCCGGACAATTACCCGTATTACCGGCCGAACGCCAATATTACGAGGGGGCAGATAGCAAAGATCGTGTCCAACTCGGCAGGTTACTTTGAGCCTGTAACCGGACAAACGTTTGAAGATATCCTTCCCGACTCGACCTTTTACGAGTATATAGAGAGGCTTGCCACGCGAGATGTGATCAGTGGCTATCCATGTGGGGGTCCCGGCGAACCTTGCAGGCCACCGCTCAACCGTCCCTACTTCCGCCCTAACGACAACGCGACCAGGGGACAGCTATCGAAGATCGTATGTCGGGCATATGAATGTGCTGGCGTGCCGTTGGCCCAGACGTTCGAGGATGTACCACCTGCCAGCACATTCTACCTCGATATAAGCCGCCTATACGCCCTGGGGGCGATTCAAGGCTATAAATGTGGAGCGTCCCAGTCAACTGAGCCCTGTGTACCGCCCGCAAACAGACCATATTTCAGGCCAGGCACAAACGTCACCAGGAGCCAGACCGCCAAAATAGTAGCACATCTCTTCTTCCCCAATTGCTACACGCCCTGAAGACGACATCCTGCCTATTTCTCCCTAATACCTTTGCATAATCACCCCCACCAAGCTCACCACATTCGCCACCAGCAAGAACCCACCCCACACTACCGCCGTCACCATCGGCGCGCTCTCTTTCCAACGGCCCTTCAGCACCATCCCCAGCCACGAATACGTGCCCACCACCGCCAGCAGGCCCGTTGAGGCCAGCGCCGGGAAGAGCAATCGGCCGCGCCACGCCCCGTGCCACACCAGGCTAACGTAGAACAGCTCGAACACCAGCACCGCCAGCATCAGGCACGCCTTCTGCCACCCGGTAAGCTCCTGCCGGAAAATCAGCGCCACCAACCCCAGTATCGCCAGCACGAGCAGCGCGTAGTACACCCAGAAGAACGGCTCCGGCGCTCGCAGAGACTCCCACCCGAACCAACCCAGGTGCGTATCGACCGTGTACATTAGCCTCTCGAAGAACACCGCCGGATCGCTCGCATCAAACGTTATTATGAAGCGCGGGAAGACCTGCTGAGCCATCTCGCTGACGGCGCTCGTGCCCAGCAGGTCGCCGTATTTGAGCAGGTTGCGAAGAAGCCACCACCCGCCCACCAGCAAGCAGATTGCACCCACCACTGCAAGCACAGGCACGCGTTTGCGAGCGAAAGCCGCCCACTCACGCGCCCAACCGCCCCAAGCTCCCTTCTCTTTCGCTGCGAACCGTGGCATCCCCGGCAGCGCCAGCGCCAGCAGCGCGATGGGTATGTACACCAGCAGGTTGGTCTTGGTCATCAGCCCCACGCCCAGCGCCAGCCCCAGCAGCAGCGACGCCCGCCAGGTCACCCCGCGCATAAGCGTCCGCGCCATGAGGTAGCTGATCGCCGCCCCCATCACTATCGCCAGGTGGTCGTTGTTCACTACCGACGTTATGAACGTGAACTGCGGCAGCAGCCCCATCGAGGCCACCGCCAGGGCCAGGGGCGCGCGCCTCTCGTCGGTGAATACCTCGCGCGTGGTCGCATAGAGCAGCACAATCGTGCCCAGCCCGCACAGCATGCCGAAGAATCGCATAATGTGCGTCCAGGGTAGAAGGTCGTCGGGGATTGGCGGGTGCCGGTAGCGCACGCCGGTCGTGCGGAAAGCCAGGTCGGTCTCCATCTCAGGGATAAGCTGCTTGCCGTCTCGCCCCAGCGCCAGCATGACCGCCGCCTGGATCAGATAATAAGTAGCGGGCTGCTTGGCCTCAATCGTATATGGCCGCTCCGAGCTGCCGGTCCCAATAGCGGGCAGGTGCCCGTACCGCACGATATGCTCCACATACCGTATGTGGTCCACCTCGTCCGGCCCCTCCCCCACCGGCACCAGCAGGTTATACGCCAGGCTCAGGAGCGCATACGCGGCCAGGATAGCGAGCAGCCAGAGGCGGACGGTAGACGGTGGGCGGTGGACGGTTGTCGGTTGTCGGTTGTCGGTTGTCGATGGAGCATCATTGGAAAGTAGAGAGGGACGAGTGGTGCCTGGTTGTTCTCCACCGTCTACCGTCCACCGTCTACCGTCCACCGTCTACCGTCCCTCAGAC
>JBAURA010000249.1:0-8655 GCA_049580985.1 Chloroflexia bacterium | reverse complement strand
GGGTGATGCATAGCGTGAAACCTAACCTTACACTTAAGGAGGTTCCATGTAAGGTTAGGTTTTGGCCCTGGTGGCTTCATACAGAGCCACACCTACAGCTATAGGCAAGCTTAACGAATCTATCCTGTGGCTATGGGGGATCGTGATGGCCTTGCCGACTTCCTGGTAGGGGCCGGAGAGGCCGGCGGATTCGTTGCCGAATATGAGAGTGTATGGAGGCTCGAAGCGTATGTTGGGGAGGGCTTGCGTGCCACTGGTTATGAAAGGGTAGAGCGCGCGGTTCGCGTAGGCGGCGCTGTATGCTTCGTAGTCGTCGAAGTACTGGCAGTGGAGGTGGAAGAGCGCGCCCATCGAGGCTCGGACCGCGCGTGGGTCGAAGATATCGGCGGCGGGGCGCACGATGCCCAGGTTGGTGACGCCGAAGCCCAGCATAGTGCGCGTGATAGTGCCGAGGTTGCCCATATCCGATGGGTTGACTAGCAGCACATGGTCCCCCCCGGCATCCAGCTTGCCATCGTACTTGCGGAATACGCCGACCACGTAGGCGTTCTCCTTAGGGGCCAGCCGTTCCACGGCCCTGGTGTTGACCTCGAAGGGTATGTGGCGCTGGCTACACAAATCGCTTAACTTGGCGACGCCCAGATTTTTTAGGCCCGCCTCGCTCACCAGCACCTTGAGCATGGCTTCGGGCCGCTGCTGTACCAGTTCCAGCGTTGGGAAGACGCCGAAGGTGTAGGAGTGGGCGAACTCTTTCTTGTAGGGCTTGAGGGAAACGTCCATTGGGGGTTCTTAGTTATGAGTTTTGAGTTTTGAGTTGGGCCTGCCACCAGGGCTGGTTAAATGCGGTATAAACCATGGCTGGTGGTGTGTCAAGCTGATATGGTTATCGCCAGTGTGTAGGGGCGAGGCATGCCTCGCCCATGTGTAGCAAGTCAGGAATCGCGGATTAAGTGGGAGTGCGTAGCTGTCTGTTTAGAGCCACCCAGGTTTCCTTTGTCATTCTGAACGAAGTGGAGAATCTCGTCCCATAAGATCATACGCGAAGGACGAGATTCTTCACTTCGTTCAGAATGACAAGCTTGTAGTTGGTTCGCGGGCACAAGCCTGGCACTCTGGCACTCATAGCTTGAGAATCAAGCTATGAACTATGAGGACCAAGCTGGGAAATTGGGTTCGTAGTTATGAGTTCCTATCTACCCAATCTCTGCGAGTGCTATTGTAATTGTGGTAACTTGCACCCTTACGTTTACAATATACGGGGAGGTAAGTGAGCATGGGGATGGACAACATGATTACGTTTGAGAGAGAGCGGTCGCGCTTTTCGACGCGGGCGGTGGCGGTGATAGTGGACCGCGACGAGAGGCGTGTGCTCGTGTCTCGGGCGGCCATCGATGACTTTTGGGCGCTGCCGGGTGGGCGGATCGAGATAGGGGAGACCTCCAGCGAGGCGGTCATGCGCGAGATGCGCGAGGAACTGGGCGTGGAGGTAGAGGTAGGCCGCCTGCTATGGGTGACGGAGGAGTTCTTCGAGTTCGCGGGCCTGTCGTGGCACGGGATCGCCTTCTATTACCTGGTGTGCCTCCCCAGCGACTCTCCCATGTACGACAGAGAGGAATCGTCAGGTATAGAGGAGTTCGTGGAAGATATATTCGTGCCTGAGCACCTGCGCGCGGAGGTCAACCGGCTAGAGATGATCTTCCGCTGGCACGACCGCGAACGCCTGCACGAACTGGCCCTCTACCCGCGCTTCTTGCAGGATAGATTGCGCGTCCTACCCGACACAACCGAGCACATCATCCGCAGAGAAGACTAGCTAGAATAGGGTTTAATAAACGAAGGGACGGAGGATAGCAAAGGATGCGAATGAAAGTGTATTGAAATCGCGGAGAAGCGGAGAGGCAGAGAACGCAGAGGTTTTTGAGGTTGTTACGTTTTACGTTTTACGTTTTGCGCCATGGCACACTATTCGTCGGACCTAAAGCGCGGTGCGGGTGGCGTTTGCCAGGGGGAGGGTGCGGGCGGAGGGGTCGTTCGCCTTGAGGAATTGCGCCATCTCCACGGGAGGGAGGGGTACGGAGAAATAGTAGCCCTGGCCTTGCTCGCAGCCCAGGGCGCGTAGCTGCTCTACCTGGGCCTTGGTCTCGATCCCCTCGGCGGTGATACTCAGCCTCAGGGCTTTGGCGAAGCTGATGGCGGCGTATACGACCGCCGTGTCCTGGCGGTTCTTGCCCAGGCCGGACACGAAGCTCCTGTCCAATTTGATGGTATCGACCGGGAAATGCTTGAGATAGCTGAGGGACGAGTAGCCGACGCCGAAGTCGTCAAGGGCGAGCTTCACGCCGAGGGCCTTCAGTTCTCGTAGTGTTTCGAGCGTCGTTTCGGGGTCCTCTATACCCACCGTCTCGGTGATCTCCAGCTTCAGGTTGTGGGGAGGGAGGCCGCTGACCTCCAGGGCGCGGGCCACATCGGCCACCAGCCCGTTATGCCGGAACTGCCGCGCCGATACGTTGACGCACACGGTCAGGTTGCTCGCGCTGCGGTACAACTGCTTCCATATCTGCGTCTGCGTGCACGCCTCCGTGAGCACCCAGCGCCCCAATGGCATGATCAGGGCCGTCTCTTCGGCCAGCGCGATGAATTCGAGCGGCGAGACGAGGCCGCGCCGGGGGTCCTGCCAGCGCACCAATGCTTCGATTGCCGCTACGTGCCCGGTCAGGAGGTCGAGCACCGGCTGGTAGAAGACGATCAGCTCGTTGCGGTCAATGGCGCGGCGCAGGTCTATCTCCAATTCGAGGCGCTTGAGCGCGTACTGGTTCATGTCCTTGTCGAAGACGGTGATGCGGGCCTTCCCGCCGGCCTTCGCCCTGTAGACGGCGATGTCGGCGTTCCTGATCAACTCTTCGGGCAGGATCTCCTCCTCGTTGAAGGCTATACCCACGCAACATCCTATGCTGATCTCGTGCTGCTCGATGATGAAGGGCGCTTCCAGGTTCTTCTGAATCCGGTCGGCCACCGCCAGGGCCACCTCGGTATCCTGTAGATCTTCGAGGAGAAGGGTGAATTCGTCGCCGCCGAACCGGGATACCATGTCGAAGGGCCGCACCGATTCGCGCAGCCTGTCCGCCACCTCTATCAGCAGTACGTCACCTGCCTGGTGTCCCAGGCTGTCGTTGATCAGCTTGAAGTTATCGAGGTCCACGAACATTACCGCCAGCTTGGAGCCTGTGGTGCCTGCTTCATTCAGGGCGTGGCCCAGGCGCTCGCAGAAGAGGGCGCGGTTGGGCAGGCTGGTGAGAGGGTCGTGGGATGCCTGGTGGATCAGCCGTTCCTCCAGGGCCTTGCGCTCGGTGATGTCGCGCATGTTGAGGATGATGCCGCCTACGTTCGAATCACGCAGGTGGTTGGTGGCTACGATCTCGACGAAGCGCCACGACTGGTCTATATGGCGGATGCGCAGGATGGACCGCCGCGCGTGGCCCGGGCGTTCGACCGACTCGGCCAGCATCTCCTTGACCGTGCCGGCGTCGGCGGGGTGGAGGTTGTCGAAGATGCTCATGCCTACGAGGTTGTGGGTCTTGAAACCGAGCATCCGCTCGATGGAGGGACTCTGGTAGCGTATGGAGCCGTCGGGATTGATGATGGTGATCACGTCGGCGGCGTTCTGCACCATGGCGCGGAAGCGTTCTTCACTCTTGCGGCGGGCGCGCTCCTCCTCGGCCTGGCGGCGCTCGGTAAGGTCGTGGGCCAGGAAGCAGAGCACGTAGCTGCCTTCCCTGCGGATGGTGGCCGAGCTTTCCTCCACGTCCACCAGCGTGCGGTCCTTGCGCACGTATTTGCGCTCGACCAGGCGCGCATGCCCATCGCTCAGTACGTCGTGGATGTACTGGTCTATCTCCTGCCCCTCCGCCGACACGACATCGTATATCGTGAGGTGCGCCATCTCGGCCTCGCTGTAGCCCAGCAATTCGCGGAAGGCGACGTTGGTCTCGATGAAATAGCCGGTGGCCGGGTCGACCAGGAAGACACTCTCGGCGGTCTGCTCGACCACCGCCCGGTAGCCCGCCTCGGTCTCGGTACGGCCCTGGCTGACATTTTCGAGCGCTTCAAGCATGCCGTTGATCGCCCTGCCCATCTGGGCAAGCTCATCGTTGCCGGATATGGTCAGGCGGGCGAGTGGGTTGCCACGTGCCCCGATCTGGGTGATCTGCGCGTTGAGGCGGGCCATGCGCGACAGGATCACGCGCTCAATCATGAGGAGGGCCACCACTATGATCGCCACCACAATCGCCACCAGGATAGCCGTCAGATATGAGACGGCGTCGCGTCCGTGGTTATATATGGTGCGGCCCTCGGTGACGGTCATCATGAGGGCGGGTTCGCGGTAGATGCTGTTCAGCAGCCCCTTCACCGTTATGAGGCCGTCGTCGAGGGGCGTGACCAGGGGCAGGTCGCGCCCCATAAGCGTGGCTTTGAGGCTGGCGTCTAGCTCGGGCGCGGGCTGGAAAGCCATCTCCAGGCGCGTTGTACCGGCAAGGCGCTCGGTAGTATCGGCGCGCAGGTAGCGGCCCATGAGGAGCGAGCCTCGCGGTGGCCCCAGCCCGGCGTCGGTCAAGATCGGGTAGGAGGCTACTAGCAGCGGCCCCTCGGGAAGGAGGATGACCCCTTTATTGCCCGCCAGCAGGTCGTTGTACTTGAGCAGCGGGTCCCCGGCTATATCAGGCCGCGTGAAATATGGCGTCAGAGGCTGGGGCTGCAAGAGCGTGTAGTCGTAAGATTTTTCTGCTATGAGAGCGCCTGACCGGTCGTAGATCGCGACCAGGTTCAGCCGGAAGTTCTGCATCAACTGCTCGGTGATGTTGGCTTCCATGTAAGCGGGATCGCGAGTGGAAGCGTATTCGTAGGTATCGTCCCAGGAGGCGTAGTCGCGCGCCACGCTGGCTATGGCGTCGATCTGGGTGTTGAAGGCGTTGCGGGCGCGGTCGAAGTCGGTAATCAACTGCTCGGTTTCCAGGCGCGCGAAACTGTCGAGCAGAAAGGTGCGCACCGGCAGGACAAGGGTGAGTAAGAACCCCAATAAGGCCGTGAGGATTATCAGGAAGGTCTTGCCTCGCATGGTGAGGCTGCTGCCCCACCACCTAGCGAAGCCCCTGGCTTTCGATGCGCCGGCTTGCAGGCGTGAAGTAACCAGGAGTCTCCTGGTGTTCAGGTTTGTTGATTGTGCTATGTCGGCGTCTACCTGGTGCCCGTTGTTGGCAGGGGACGCCTTCTTGCCGTGCATCTGCTTGCTTACCTGACCCCGGATAGATATCGGTTGTTGGCTTGCCCGTGATGGAGGACTGGGGTATCAGCAGCCATACATAGCAATGCTATCGCAAGAGTGGGTATGAAGGGAATACGTGCGGGTTACCCATTCGTAATCCCCGGTAGGTGGACTTTGGTACTAATACGTGTGGTAGACGGTTGTCAGTTGTCGGTTGTCGGTTGTCAGCAGACTGTCACTGACAACCGTCCGCCTGTTGTATAATTTCGTATGACATCTGTTACCCGCGCGGAGGGGACCGAGGCTGCCTCCCCGATCCCTGTAGGCGTTGAGGGCGACGCGCAGGCGGTAACTGTGGCGGCAGCGCCGGTCGCGCCGGTTTCCTATCTTTCGCTCCTGCTTTTCTATTTGCCGCTCGGCTTCAGCGGGTTGATGATGACGCTCGATCTGCCGGTGGTGAACGCTATATTGAATCGTATGCCGAACCCCGATACGTCGGTGGCGGCGTTGCGCGTGGCTTTCTCGATGGCGCTCGTGTACGAGGCGTCCCACATCTCGATGATCGACATCTCGACCGCATTGTCGGCTGACCGGCGGATGTTCGATATGCTGAAGCGCTTTTACGGGATCATGGCGCTGGTGCTGCTGGTCGCCGCCTCGATCATCGCGTTCACGCCGCTGTACGACTTGATCGTGCGCGGCATGATGAACATCGACGCGGGCGTGGCGGAGGCCGCACGGCCTGCTTTCTGGGCGTTCCTGCTGTGGCCCATCCCTATCGGGTGGAGGAGGCTGTGCCAGGGGGCGTTGATCCGGCACGGGCACCCCAAGCCGGTGGGCGCGGGCGGGCTTGTGCGGCTGGGGGCGCTGGTGTTGGGTCTGATATTGTTCGGGTGGCTGGGCACACAGGTGTGGGTATGGGAGCCTGCGGCTATCGCGGTGCTTGCGATGCTGGTGAGCGTGACTGCGGAGGCGGTGGCGGTGCAGGGCTGGACGAATAAGATCATCCGCACCATGCCCGCCGAGTCGCCCGGTGTGGACGCGCCCACGCTCGGACAGGTGTGGCGCTTCTTCTTCCCACTGGCCGGCACGGCGGTCATGAGCACTGTCTCGAATCCCATCCTGACTTCGGGGATCGCGACAGCGGCGCTGGTATGGGCCTCGCCCAACGGGCAGGTGGTGGACGTGGCGGCCTACTCTATCGCGTGGAGCATGGCGTTCCTGGTGTTCGGGCCGACCCTGAGCATGACGCAGGCGTCGATAGCGTGGGCTAAGAGTCCTGACCCGACGGTGCGTGAGCGTGGGCCTCGCTTGATAGTGGGCATGGGGGTGGTCCTCGCGCTCCTGATCGGAATTGCTTCGCTCACGCCGCTGACGCATTGGATATTCACTACGCTCCTTACCGCGCCTGAGCGCACCGCGCAGGTGG
The DNA here is from genome assembly GCA_049580985.1 of Chloroflexia bacterium. GTDB lineage: Bacteria > Chloroflexota > Chloroflexia > QHBQ01 > JADMIH01 > JADMIH01. Next base: position 1,966 of record JBAURA010000249.1, on the reverse strand, counting down.
CCGAGGTAGTGGCGCGGCTCTTCATCCCGATGCCGATCCTTCATGCCATATCGTTCATGCTGAAGGGTAAGTTGATAGCGGAAGGGAGGCCGACCGTCGTGCGGCGCGCGCAGTTGGTAGACCTGGTGGCGCTGGTTGCCTTGATTCTGCTGGCAACCAGCGGGCCGTTCGCATCGCTGCTGAACGGGTCGTCCGCCGCGCCCTTCGCCGCCATTGTATACAACCTGGTGTTGTGCGTGGATATCGGGATGCTGGTGTGGGGGTTGCGGGGCGTAAGGCGTAAAACGTAACCGCCAAGTCGCCAAGAGGACTGAGGTTCAGTGCAGGTGCAAGACACGAAATAGAATGGAACTGCTATGACTCTAGATGAGATTCTGGCTGAGATGCGTGGCCTGGGAAGTGCGCGCAACCGCGAGGGGATGGCGCGGTTCGGGATCAACCCGGCGCGGGCGTTAGGTGTGTCGGTGAACGATCTACGGCGGATCGGGCGCAAGGTGCGTGGGAAGGACCACGCGCTGGCGGGGCAACTGTGGGATACAGAGATACATGAGGCGCGCATCCTGGCTTCGATTGTTGATGATCCAAGGGCGGTCACCGAGGAGCAGATGGAGAGGTGGGTGGCCGAGTTCGACTCGTGGGACCTGTGCGATCAGTGTTGTGGCAACCTGTTCGATAAGACGGCATATGCCTGGGGCAAGGCGGTCGAGTGGAGCGGGCGCGAGCGGGAGTTTGAAAAGCGGGCCGGGTTCGCCCTCATGGCGTACCTGGGTTGGCACAGTAAGGACGCGCCGGACGAGCGGTTCCTGACCTTCCTGCCGGTCATCAAGCGGGAAGCCGTCGATAACCGCAATTATGTGAAGAAAGCCGTAAATTGGGCTTTGCGCGAGATCGGCAAGCGGAACCCCGCGCTGAACGCGGCGGCTATTGACACCGCGCGGGAGATACTGGCCGGTGCGGAGGCGCAGGGCAAGCGTGGGGCTAGCAGATGGGTGGCCTCCGACGCGTTGCGCGAGCTGACGAGCGAGAAGGTGCAAGCCAGGTTGCAGAAGTAGAGGGTGTCGTTGCTGATCGACCGTTTCATGCCTGTGTTCCACTTCAACGAGGTGCACACTATAGCCATAGACGCCGAACCTGGGCGCATTTACCGTGCTATCAAGGAGTTGCGTGCCGGGGAAATTCCTCTGTTTCGGGAGCTTATGGCCGTGCGCTCGCTGCCCGCGATGCTACTGGGGAGGGTTCGTCCCAGGCGCGGGTACGACCGCCCACTGTTAGACGAAGTGCTGAAGAGCGGCACTTTCATCCTGCTGGCCGACGAGCCTGGGTGTGAGATCGTGACCGGTTCGGTGGGCAAATTCTGGCAGATATCAGGCGGGATGCTCAGGCTGTCCGGGCCGGACGAGTTCCTGTCGGAGGCCCACGCAGGGTATGCCAGGACCGCCCTCAGTTTCCGCATCGGCAGGGACAAGCGAGGCGGGGGCCCGCGCCTCCGCACGGAGACACGCATCCTGGTCCCCGACCTGGCAGCACGCCGCAGATTTGGCGCGTACTGGTTGCTCATCAAGCCCGGTAGCGCCTTTATCCGCCGTATGTGGCTGCTTGCTATCAAGCGGCGCGCCGAGAGCAATCGACCTTCCTAGAAGAAGGCGGAGCCTGGAGGTGAGGCTGTGTCGTTTGGCAACATATACCTGGTGACAGATAAGCTGGAGACCGCCACCCAGGAAGAGATCGGGGACCTGAAGAAGAGGCTTGGGATGCCTTTGCCCGTTGGATACGCTGAGTTCATAAGCAATATGGGCACCGGCACGTATTGCGACTTACTAAGGGTGTACGAACCTGCGCGCATCTTGCGAGAATATCAGGAGGCGCGCAGCCGATGGGCTGAGCATTTCTTCTGGGAGGTTGGGCAGGGAGTATTGGCGAAGGACGAAGTGCTGAAATGCGTGATATTCGCGGATACGATAGATGG
>JBAURA010000248.1:0-4901 GCA_049580985.1 Chloroflexia bacterium | reverse complement strand
GGTATACATCTTGCTATTTGTGCCCTCAGGTTGGTCACATAACCATGTGCATTAGCGTCCGGTGCATACGTAACTGTTTGTTAAGATTTGTAATGAATCCGCAACTATCTGGTTAGCCTTCTCTGCTACCATATTACTACTGCTACTCCTAAGAGCACATCGAACCACCACCCGTCTCTATCTCTAGTCCGCTCTCCGCCCCTTCGAAGGAGCATAGCCATGTACCTACAGACCCCGTCGTTTGGGAAACGCTACCGCGTAGCGTCCTCCTTTGCCGCCCTGGCGCTCGCCGTCCTCTCCCTCACCGCCCTCGCGACTAACTGGACGCGTGGCGCTCTGCCCACCACTATCCCCTCCCTCGACTGGGGCAAGCTGCCCATCCATTTCGAGCCAAATGTGGGCCAGGCCTCTCCCCCCGCCCAATTTGTAGCCCACGCCCCCGGCGGCACCCTCTACTTCGCTCCCTCCGAAGTGATGCTCAGCCTCCCCTCCGGCGAAGTGCGCCTCACCTACGCGGGCGCAAACCCCGAAGCGTCCATGAGCGGCGGCGAAGCCTTGCCCGGCAAAGTTAACTACTTCCTGGGCAGCGACCCCGCCCACTGGCGCACCAATCTCTCCACCTACGCCGGCATCCACTACCACAGCCTCTATAACGGCATAAGCCTCACCTACGAAGGCACAGGTGGCACCCTCAAAGGCACCTACACCCTCGCTCCCCACGCCGACCCCTCCTTGATTCGCTGGCAGTACACCGGCTCGCAAAGCATATCAATAGACGCAGTAGGCAACCTGCAAATCACCTTACCCTCGGTCCTCAGCCCTCAGCCCTCAGTCCTCACAGAGTCCGCGCCTATTGCCTGGCAGGAGATCGACGGCAGCCGCGTGCCCGTCTCCGCCTCCTACCAACTGGCCGCCGACGGCACTGTCAGCTTTGCCCTCGGCTCCTACGATCCCGCCTATCCTCTCACTATAGACCCCACCCTCACCTACTCCACCTTCCTCGGCGGCAGCAGCGGCGAATCTATAGTGGGCGTCCAGGTGGACGCGCAGGGCAACATCTACGTGGCGGGCCAGACCGACTCCTCCGACTTTCCCACGCAGGACCCCATCCAACCCGCGCTCCGTGGTTCCTACGACGTCTTCATATCCAAGCTGAACCCGGCGGGGAACGCCCTCATCTACTCCACCTACCTCGGCGGGAGCCAGGGCGATGAACCCTATGGAATGGCGATTGACCCCGCAGGCAACGTCTACGTCACCGGCGAGACCCAATCCGAAGACTACCCCACCGCCAACGCCTTCCAGCCCTCCAAAGGCTATTACTTCGACGCCTTTGTGACCAAGCTCTCCGCTTCGGGTTCCTCCCTAGTCTATTCGACCTACCTGGGTGGCAGCCTGGGCATGAACGGCAGCGACGCCGGCATGGGTATCGCGGCGGATGCTGCGGGCAACGCCTACGTTACGGGCGAAACCGCCTCCACCGACTTCCCCGTTACCGCCTCATTCCAGCCCACCCACGGCGGCAGCTACGATGCCTTCGTGACCAAGTTCAACCCCACCGGCTCAACCCTCGCCTACTCCACCTTCCTGGGCGGCGACAGCTTCGATCAGGGCATGGCAATCGCCGTTGACGGCGCGGGCAGCGCCTACGTCACCGGGCGCACCGACTCCGAGGACTTCCCACTGGCTTCCCCCATCCAGCCCACCCCAGGCGCGGGCCAGTTCGACTCCGATGCCTTCGTCACTAAACTGAACGCCTCTGGCACAGCCCTCGTCTATTCCACCTATCTCGGCGGCAGCAACAACGAGCCCGGCTATAACGCGGGCATAGCCGTAGACAACGCGGGCAACGCTTACGTTACCGGCAATACCGAATCGCTCGACTTCCCGACCGCCAATCCCTACCAGGGCGGACTGCTCGGCCAGAGTGATGCCTATCTCACCAAAATCAACGCCTCTGGCTCGGCCCTCGACTACTCTACCTATTTCGGCGGCATCGGATTCGACGGCGGCTACGCGGTCGCCGCCGACGCCTCCGGCAACGCATATCTCACCGGCAGTACGTCCTCCAACGACCTGCCCCTGGTCGACCCCGTCCAGTCCACCTACAACGGTGGCCTATCTGATGCCTTTGTAACCGCCTTTGGCCCCTCCGGCGCAAGCCCGTTCTACTCCACCTACCTGGGCGGCGCAAGCACCGACAAGGGGTACAGCATCACGGTCAATGGTGCGGGTAACACCTTCGTAGTCGGCTACACTGGCTCGGCGAACTTCCCCGTTACGTCGGGCGCGTACCAGCCCACCAAGCACGGGTATATGGACGGCTTCATCTCGAAGCTGCACTATGTACCTGTCGCCACCCCCACCGGCACGCCCCCCACCGCCACCCCCAGGCCACCCACCATCACGCACACGCCCACCGTTACCAACACCCCCAACCCCTGCGGCCTCAACTGGAACGTTGTGCCCAGCCCTGCTGAGCACCGCTACCACGATATAGAAGCCATCTCCGCGAGCAACGTGTGGGCGGTCGGCTACAGCGATGTGGGCCAGCAATCTTCGATAGCTCACTGGGACGGCACTCAGTGGACCTCCGTGCCGCACCCCAACCCAGGCGCGCTCACCAACCTGCTCTACGGCCTCGAAGCCATAGCCTCGGACGACATCTGGGCGGTCGGTTCGCAGAACAGCACAAGCTCCAACTTCGAATTCACCGCCCTCCACTGGGACGGCACTACCTGGACCGACTTCGAGATGCCCCTCATCCCGCAGGGCCAGGGTTACTACAGCCGCCATTACCTCTATGAGGTCTCCGCGCTCGCCTCCGACGATATATGGGCCGTAGGCGCGGCCCTCTCCGACAACGGCTACAAGGCCGTCACTCTCCACTGGGACGGCGCTGAGTGGTCCGTGATAAGCATCCTGAACCTGGGAAGCTACGACACCGTGCTCAAGAGCGTCATCTCCCTCGCCTCCGACGACGTATGGGCCGTCGGCTACTACGGTATCACCGGCTACTATCACACCTACCGTACCCTCACCATGCACTGGGACGGTAGCGCCTGGACCGTAATAAATAGCCCCAACCCCGGCGGCGCGGGCGACTACAACGCCCTGTACGATGTAGACGCGGTCTCTCCCAATGAGCTTTACGCCGTCGGTGCCTACAGCGACTACGAAAACGGCCTCTACGACCGCACCCTGGTCCTCCGGTGGGACGGTACGGCGTGGAACCAAGTCCCAAGCCCCAACGTGGGCACTGGCGACGGCGGCTTGGCCGGTATCGACGTGATCTCCGCGAATGACATCTGGGCGGTCGGCTCCGGCCTCGTAGACCCGTTCAACGGCGAGATGGAAACCCTCACCATCCATTGGGACGGCTCGGCCTGGACGCGGGTAGCCAGCCCCAATCGAGGCTCCACCTACAACGACCTGAATGCCGTATCCGCCGTCTCTTCAACCGACGTGTGGGCCGCCGGCTACATCGGTAGCGGCAGCTTCTCGTCCTACATCCTCCGCTACAGTGATGCCTGCGCCACGCCCGAGCCTACAGCCACCGGCACCGTTCCCACCAACACCCCCACGCGCACGCGCACCCCTACCTCCACCCGCACCAACACCCCAGTAGCCACACCCACGATATGCGGTCTCGCCTATCCTTTGATCGAAGGGTTCGAGGGGAACGGGAACGACCTGGGCGCGTTCGTCGCTGAAGCGCCGATCTGCCCCGACTTCTGCGGTTGGGCGCCCAACGTCTCCAGGATACACAGCGGCCTGCGCTCGGCCCACGGCCCCGACGTCGGCCAAGTCTCAGATCAGCGACTCGTGACCGCCTCGGCCATCGACCTGCCGGACGATGCCACGTCGGCTACCCTCACCTTCTGGCACAACTACGTGTTCGACATGCACTTCGACGGCGGCGTGCTCGAAGGCTCGACCGACGGCGGCGCTACCTGGTTCGACCTTGAGGACAACATCACCTCCGGCGGCTACGACGGCGCGCTCTCCAGCGTGGGCGGCAATCCGCTGGCGGGCCGCGCCGCTTGGACAGGCTCCAACGGTCCCGACTTCACCCAGGTGAGCGTGGACCTATCCCCGTTCGCGGGCCAGTCCCTCCTCTTCCGCTTCCGCATCGGCACAGACATATCCATCGGCAGCCTCGGTTGGTGGATCGATGACGTGCAGGTCAGGGTAGACACGCCCTGCGGCGGCTCGACCGCCACCCCCGGCACTCCTCTCCCCACCGCCACCAACACACCTACAACCGAGCCTACAACTGAGCCGCAGGCATGCGCTATCACCTTTACCGATGTGCCGATGGGCAGCACCTTCTACGCCCCCATCATGTGCGTCGCCTGCATGGGCTACGTGTCCGGCTACCCCGACGGTACGTTCCGCCCCAACGACAACGTCACGCGCGGCCAGCTCGCGAAGATCGTGGCGAACGTGGCCCAGCTACGCACCGACCTGTCGGGCCAGACCTTCGAGGATGTGCCGCCCGGCTCCACCTTCTACACCTACATAGAAGCGATGGCCCAGGCGGGCTACATAGCAGGCTACCCCTGCGGAGGCCCCGGCGAGCCGTGCGGCCCCAACAACCTGCCTTACTACAGGCCCTCCGCCCGCGCCACGCGCGGCCAGCTAACCAAGATCGTAGCCAACACGGCCCAGCTTGTAGGAGGCCCCCAGCCTCAACTCGAGCCCATGTTCGCCGACGTGCCCCAGGATAGCCCTTTCTATATGTATGCCCAGGCGATGGGCATGCGCGCCTTCATGCAAGGCTACCCCTGCGGTGGCCCCGGCGAGCCGTGCGGCCCCAACAACCTGCCCTACTTCCGTCCGGCCCTCAACGCCACACGCGGCCAGACCGCCAAGATTGTCACCAACGCCTTCTACAGCTG
>JBAURA010000247.1:0-6295 GCA_049580985.1 Chloroflexia bacterium | reverse complement strand
GGCTTACATTCCGCATTTCGCATTCCGCACTCCGCACTTCGTAGAGTTGGCTGAGCTTATGAGCATGTTCCTCCCACCTGAAGTGCTGCTCGACGTAGGCTCGGCCTGCTTGCGCCAATTTCGTGCGCTCTTGTGGGCTGTCTAAGAGGGTTTCGATGGCGCGGGCGAAGTCGTGTGGGGTATCGGCTACGAGCAGGTGTTGGGGGTGTTGTGCGCCGACGCCCCGGTTGCCTATGGAGGTGGTGACTATGGGAGCCCCCGCCGACATGGCTTCGAGCACTTTGTTCTGGATGCCGGAGCCTGAGCGCATGGGCGCGACGGCAAGGGTGGCTTTGCCGAGGTATGCGCTTACGTCGGGCACCTGGCCGAGGACCGATATGCCCGGCGTTTCGCGCCCGATGGCCTCAATGCGCTCGCCGGGGTTTGTGCCGACCACCAGGAAACGGAGGTTGGGGTGGGCCTGGCGCAGCATGGGCCATACCTCGCCCGCGAACCATATGACTGCTTCCTCGTTGGGACCGTAGCCCATATTGCCCGTGAAGACCAGGGTTTCAGGGTCGCGGCCATGCATAGGCTCGAAGGGGAAGCGGGCAAGGTCTACGCCGTTGGGGATGACGGCGACATGATCGCCTCCCAGCGCTTCTTTATCGGTGGGGGAAGATACCGCGAGGGCCGGGAAGCGGCGGATGGTCTCCTTTTCGTATCGTCGCACGCGCCTGTACTCTAGCTCATATGCAAGCTTCAACAGCCCTCGCGCGCTCTTGCGGCGGGCTTCGAGGTTCAGGGCCAGCGAGTCGATCAGGTCTACAACTACGGGTGGGTGGGCGGGGTTGGCGTGCCAGACGTAGGGGAGCATCCTGATCAAGGCCACGTGTACCGCGTCGTACTGCTCTTCAGCGAGACGGGCGGCCAGCAGGCGGCGGAAGCGGCTCGATACATAGTGGCTGACCTGTAGGGGGCGCGTACTGAATACACCAAGCCCCATGTTCAGCAGGGCGCGCGCCTTCGGGAGAGGGACTACCTCCACTTGTGTGCACATACGCTGCATCTCGGCCAGGTGGTCGTAATTCACCGGGGCATCGGCTAGGCTGAGCAGGGTTATGCTGTGCCCGGCGGCGTGGAGGGCGCGTATCTGGTGGTACGCGCGTAGCGTGTCACCTTTCAGGGGCGGGTATGGGAACCTGGGTGTAAGAAAGAGGATTCGCACAGTGGCAGCACCGGTTTGGGGCCACACACGAGGCGACGATACGACGTAGCCTGGGGCTGCGCCCTCTATGGGGAGTGCGTGGGGCCTCATGGCTACGGTATGCCGGTGACTGCTAATAACGCAGGTAACTCGACAGCTTCAGGCTGTGCTTGCGGTAAGCTAGGCCCCTTCTGCTATCATACGCTCGTGCTTCGCATGACCGCGGGTTGTGAGCATGTCCTTTGAGGTGAGCGAGATGCGTTACCGTGCTTGAGAGATAAAGTAATCGCCGCTTGCGTGCCTCGTGCTCATTGGGGTTGCATGTGCCTACAGCCTGATAATTGTAACGCAGGCAATACATATCTACAATTACCCATAAGCGGTATATTTCTAGTACCTCGTATGGACTAATACCGCCCGGTGAGGGCTTGTAGGCGGCGCTCTATCCCGCCGGCCATGCGCTCAACCGCAGGTGGAGAGAAGTGGAAGAAGAGCGACGGCTCGATCAATTCAAGCTCCATCAGCCTGAGATGCTCTCAGATGTTCTCCGCCACCAAGCTTTGTTACACCGGCTCAAACGCAGGCTGTAAGAGAAGAGTACGGCAAAGGAGATGGATATTCCCAGATGTGGCAGCGACTGGATACCATTGTGGTGAATCGGATTCGAGCCGAACTTCCAGATCTTCAAAACAAAGAATACCAGCACTCCATGGAACCCTCGTAAGAACCTTGATTCCTTTACCTCCTGTTTTGAGGACGCGTTGTAGAACGGCTTGTTTGCGTCTGATGACGTTCCCCACGAGTACAAGTTGAGACATTCGAAAATCGTACTCTTCGCCTAACGAAGAAATCACCTTAACTTGCTTGGCTCCAGCATATGAAATGACGCTTTGAGCTAGTGCTACAGCATCAGGACTAGCATCTATTCCAACAATGGGGATGTTCGGTAGCAGTTCGGCTAAATGGAGAAGAGAATTGGGGTATGCCCCACATCCAACCATCGTTATTGAAGTCGGTGCAAACGAAGGAAGTAATGCGATCTCATCTGCAACATTATCATACGTGGCGCGTAAGAAACGATCGGAGTGCCTCAATCGCTTATACAGCGAAGTAGAATTAGAGGAAGACAGTAGTTTTTGGGCAGAGATCTGCTCATTGTGTTGCTCGTATCGACGTTGAGCTAGTCTGAACGGTTCTGCATCTACGGCTTTTGAAAGCACCGCCTCCTCGATGAAGCTCTTCTGGACTTCGTCAGAAGCTTCCAGCCACTCCCATAGGGTCTTCACAGTAGCGAAGAGTTCTCCAGAATCAGGGGAAGCTAACAGTGACTCTATATAAGACCTGAAAGTTATTAAAACATCTACAGTCTCTTGGATGGACTCAGCCATAGTACCCCTGCGGTATGTGATAAAGGATTGCTTGAGCGGATACACTTCGGATTAGGAAGTCACAGAGCCTTAAATGCTATGCCAATGTTTTGAACATTCATTGAAAAAAGTGCATCGTTTTGCCGGAACATTTCTCGTTGCGCTTCAACTATGTGGCGAATGTGGTCACGCAGAGTCTTATCGACGGTTAGTCCACCAGCTTGGCGCAGCATTTCTTCTGCGTAGAATTCGCGATACGAATAGTTATCTTCAAAGAAGTCGACGCGATCGTCTTGGCTTCGTCCCGCAGTTGTATCTACCTGAAAAAACATGGAAACTCGCTTTGGAGATGGACTGAGAGCCTTTAGAGAAGGGTAGACCTTCCTGCCATATTGTCGATCCGAGCTACCCAGCATAGTGTTTGTAGTTTGTAGTAGGAAGTCCAGATCAGCATTAGATGGATACGTGATTTTTGTGCCATCGTCGGATGCTCGCACGATTAGTGCGCCACCGGGTTCTATTCGGGACCATATATTTCGCATTGCGTCATCGGGATTAGCTAGATGGTGTAGAACCTCACTGCAAAGAACCAGATGTACTGAACTGTTTTGTGGCAGGCCGTGGCATATGTCCAAGACTCTATACTCAATGTTTGGAGCATTAGCATGGTCTTGAGCTAGTTTAATGGCTGTTTCATCCTTGTCAATTGCAAGGACTTTGATTCCTTGCAGACGGCCGAAGCGTAGTTTTGTCCCATAACCATCTGCACAACCAACATCGACTATTGAAAGGACAGAGGGACGCAAGTTTTGTCTTATATACTCAATAGCAAGATCAATAGCCTTACGCTCCGTTTGGATAAAATTCTTCACCTGTATCTGAAGACGCGCTCTGTCGCGCTGAAGATTGTAAAACGAGTCACTAGGGGTGGTCTTTCTTGAGTGTGAAAGAAAAGGAGTGGTATGCGACACTGGAGCGTATTCATACGCCTTTAGGTCGAGATGGTGCGAGAATCTAGTGTCAAAATCATCTAGAGAAGAGAAACTAACATATAGACCATCTCTGCGGCAATCTGCCTTGAACGCCTGAAGACTCTGATACTGTCCAGAATCGATCCGATCAGGTGGTATAGCCTCCTCAGAGAAGTAGAGCATGATTGGTTTCTTAGCACGACGAAAGACATTTATCTCTTCGACGGTACCCGATAGATCTTGGCCTGTAGGAGTCCCCAACCTTGTCCAAAACATTCCAAGCAGCATATCAGATGAATCCACGATCTGTCTGTTTATTATCGCTTGTGGCCTATTGCCAAACTCAGGTATTGTATCTAACTCCCACATAACAGGTTGGAAAACTATGGAGCGTCGTAGAGAGTGTGTTGCATTCCAGCGAAGAATAACCTCTTTCGCTCTTTCTCGAATATGTACCATATCGCCAGGCGACGATATTAGGATCCTATGCACAGTAGCTGGATGTGGCATGCAATTCCTCCAATAAAGACTATGTCGGATGCTATAATAGGTGAACAGTTACGCACGATCTTGCGGCATGTATTGACCACACTTATATTTTATCAACTAACATAAAGATGTCAACATCACGGCGATGGTAAGTTGTCAAAGTTAGAATTGCGATTGAAGCACAGATTTAATTGACTCATATATGTCAATATAGTAGAATATGTGAGTGACATGACACTACAAGAGCTAGCTGAAATATATAATAGTGGCTGGACAACTTAGATAGCATATGTTCTTTGATATAGTTCGATAACTTTGAGCAAATAAAGGGAGCGATCTGCAATTACTTCTTCATCGAACTGGTCACCCGGTCGCGTTCGTGCTTGGAGAGGAGGCGCTTGCGGATGCGGAAGGCTTTGGGCGTGACTTCTAGCAATTCGTCGTCGGCCAGGAACTCTACCGCGTCGTCCAGGGAGAGGATGCGTGGTGACTCCAGTCTGATGGCCTCTTCGGCTGTGCTGTTGCGCATGTTGGTCAGGTGCTTCTTCTTGCAGACGTTCACTTCCAGGTCGCGCTCGCGAATGTGCTGGCCGACCACCTGCCCCTCGTACACTTCCACGCCGGAGCCGAGGAATAGCTGGCCGCGCTCCTGCGCGGTGTTCAAACCATAAGAAGAAGTAAGACCTGTTTCCCAGGCGACCAGCGACCCAAGCTCGCGTGTAGCCACCGGCCCAGCCAGGGGGCCATATCCCGCGAAGAGGGTGTTTACAACGCCCTGTCCGCGCGTGCGCGTCAGGAAGGCCTGCCTGAAACCGAGTAGCCCCCTCGTGGGTACTTTGTATACGTAGTGCACCGAGCCGTCGTCGCGGTACTTCATGTCTAGCAGCGTGCCCCGGCGCTGGCCCATCATCTCGACCACCACGCCCGCGGCTTCCTGGGCTACCTCGATCTCGGCCTGCTCGTATGGCTCCTGCTTATGGCCGTCCTCCTCGTGTAGGATCACTTCGGGCTTCGATACCTGGAACTCGTACCCCTCGCGGCGCATATTCTCGATCAGGATAGCCAGGTGCAGCTCACCCCTGCCGCTCACCAGCAGGGTGTCGGAGTTTTCGGTGTCGCTTACGCGCAGGGCCACGTCGCGGTGCAGCTCGTTGTACAGCCGCTCGCGTATCTGCCTGCTTGTGACATACTTACCGTCGCGCCCGGCAAAGGGGCTGGTGTTTACCCCGAAGCTCATGCGCACGGTCGGCTCTTCTACTTTGATGGGCGGCAACGGGTGGGGGTCGTTGGCGTCGGCTATGGTTTCGCCTATGTTGACGTCGCCCATGCCCGCCACCGCCACGATATCGCCGGCCCGGATCTCGTCTACTTCGGTGCGGGTGAGACCCTCGAAAGTGAATAGCTGCGTCACCCGCTCGGGCGACATATTTCCATCGTGGTCAATACGGAGGATGGGCTGGGCTTTGCGTAGCGTGCCCGCGTAGAGGCGGCCTACCGCGATCTTCCCTTTGTACTCATCGTATATGGTGGCTGTCACGAGCATCTGCGCAGGCTCGTCGGGGAGCACTTCGGGCGCGGGTATACTTTCCAGGATCGCCTCGAAGAGCGGCTCAAGGGTCGGGCCCATGTGGCGGTGGTCCGTGCCCGACTCGCCGGTGAGCGCGTTGGTGTAGATCACGGGGAACTCGGCCTGCTCCTCAGTCGCCCCCAGGTCGAGGAATAGGTCGAAGGTCTCATTGAGGACGTGGTTGGGGCGGGCGTTGAGCCTGTCGATCTTGTTGATTACTAGGATCGCCTGGTGGCCGCGCTGGAGGGCCTGCCTCAGCACGAACTTGGTCTGGGGCATCGGTCCATCGACCGCATCGACCAGCAGCAGCACGCCGTCCACCATGTTCATCACGCGCTCGACCTCGCCCCCGAAGTCGGCGTGGCCAGGGGTATCCACGATGTTGATTTTGCGCCCATGATAGATGACGGCGGTGTTCTTCGCCATGATAGTGATGCCGCGTTCGCGCTCGAGGGCGTTGGAGTCCATCACGCGCTCGGCTACCTGCTGGTTCTCGCGGAAGATGTGGCTCTGGCGGAGCATGGCGTCGACCAGCGTCGTCTTCCCGTGGTCGACGTGGGCGATGATCGCGACGTTGCGGAGGTCCTCTCGGCGCTGCACGGCGGAGCAGGATAGAACTCCTACCCCGTTGGTAGGATTACCGGGCGATGATCTTCACCACCAAGGCGGAGTACGGCGTCCGGCTGCTGATCCAGCTCGGGCTCCAGGGCGGCTC
>JBAURA010000246.1:0-10190 GCA_049580985.1 Chloroflexia bacterium | reverse complement strand
TGCCAGGGGTAGCCAATATATACGTCTACCAACAACTGACAACCGACAACTGACAACCGACAACCGACAACCGACAACCGCTCAATTCGTGGCAGAAGTGGAACATTTTTAGGCAGCGCGGCGTTCCTCTAATATCGGGTTGGTACTATCCTGTTATTTGGAGGAACAAGATGAAACGCCGTCTGTTCAAATTAGCTAGCCTTAGCCTGTTGGTTGCGTTGGTTGTTGGGGCCGGTATTTACGCCTTCGCCGGCATGGGCCGGTCTGCATCGATATTCAGGACATACGCCGGTATATCTAGTGAAGGCCCCTCGGCACCGGCAACTAATCCACGTGACAGCACTGCTGCTATAGCCGAGCCTACTGCTTCTACCGCCTATGGTCTGAACCTCTTCGATGGAGATGCCGCGGCAGCGCCCAAATACATGGGCGAAGGTGAGGAAGCCCGGAAAGCACCCGCCCTGGATGGCACGGACGCGACGCGAGGCGGCATAATCTACCAGCAGCCGTACCAGTCGCCCCTCACCGCCGGGCAGGTGGACGACAACGCCAAGTACCAGGAGTACCTCGACTACCTGGGCAAGTATTACGGCTACATGCTCCCTATCGACGTGTCGCAGAGGTTATTCGTGCGCGTGCTCGACGGGGCGCAAATGCCGGTGGCGGGCGCAAGGGTGCAGCTATTCGACGGCGACCGGCAGGTGTACGACGGGCAGACGATGAGCGACGGGCGCGCCCTCTTCCTCCCCAGGACAGCAGGCGTAGACAAGGCTAAAGAGTTGAAGGCCATAATCAGCCGGGGCCAGACCCGCGCCGAGGCCACGCTCAAGGTTGGTGGGGCCGAGCAGTTGGTAACCCTGTCGGGCGTGGCCGACAACACGGGCGCAGTGGGCCTGGACCTGGTCTTCCTCCTGGACGCGACCGGCAGCATGTCGGACGAGATCGAGCGGATCAAGGAGACGGTCGGGAGTATAGCGCAGAGGATCGAGCAGTTGCCCGGCAGCAGCGCCCCGCGCTTCGGATTGGTATCGTTCCGCGACCGGGGCGACGACTACGTCACGCGCCAGTGGGACTTCACCTCCGACATCGCACAGTTTTCGTCCAACCTGGCGAACGTACAGGCGGGCGGCGGCGGCGACACCCCCGAGTCGGTGAGCGAAGGGCTGCACGAGGCGATCAACCTGCAGGGCTGGGCCGACAACGGCAGCGGGCGGCGGCTGCGCCTGATCGTACTGGTGGGCGACGCGCCCCCACACATCGATTACCCCAACGATTACAGCTACCCCGCGCTCCTCGGTGAGGCGGTCGCCAAAGGGATCAAGATATTCCCGGTGGGCGCGAGCAACCTCGACAGCGAGGGCGAATACGTGTTCCGCCAGTTCGCCCAGGTCACGCAGGGCCAGTTCGTATTCTTGACCTATGCCAACGGCGTGTCGGGCGAGCCAGGCGTAATGACGGACAAGCACGTTGACGACTTCACAGTCCAGAACCTGGATAACCTGATCGTGGGCCTGGTAGCTGGCGAGGTCGCCAACCTAACCGGACAGAAGGTAGACGCCTCCACCCAGTCGCAGCCGGTGCCGGTGGTACAGTCGGTGGCGATACCCGTGAAGCACTGGCTGGACGAGCTTGGTGACTTGCTCGACGGCAACGGCGCGATATACCTGGGCGCGCTCATGTCGATGGTGCTGGTGGTGATCTACTCCACCCGCCGCGAGAAGGTGCGGGTCGAAGCCCCCGCGCAGGCAGCCGAGATATACGTCCCCGAGAGCCAGTCGGAACCGAAATCCGGCCCCGTAACCGCGCCCCTCTCCTACTTCCGCAGGGCGGAAGAAGCGGAAGAGGGCGACCTGGTAGCAGCCCACATCCAGCCTAATGCCTCCGAGGTTGAATTGCTGGTGGATGTGCAGCCGGCGGCAGGCCAGCGGACGCTCCCCCTACGATAAGAATTCTTCTACATAAAAACAAGGTGGGCCCCGACGCGACCCACCTTGTTTTTATATACCCGCGACCTACTGCTCAATGAAAGCGAGCGCCCTGGCGATATGGGGCGCGAAATCCTGGGGATATTCGTGCGCGATGCGTGGTATATCCTCCAATTGGCAGGGCACCCCTTGCTCGTTCAGCAAGGCGACCAGCTTCCTGAGGGCGTCGTGTATGACCGCTTCGTCGTGCTCGCCCAGGAAGACATAGCCACGCAGGGACCGCCCGGCGGCGCGCGCCTCCTCCAACAGGGGCAGCCATTCGTCCGGCTCGTCTATGGTAGGCCCGCCCGGACCGAGGAGGACGAACCCTTTGACCGGGATAGTACCCTCGAGGGCCGCGCGCAGGGCCGTTTCGCCTCCCATCGAGAAGCCGGCGATAATGACGCGCTCCACGTCTATGTTGTACCTGCCGGCCAGATCGACATAGTGCGCGGCAACCTCTCGCAGGGCGGGCTCCTGCTCATCCCATACGAAAGCGTCGCTTGACCGCAACTGCGACGACTGTAGAGACGCCTGGAGCCAGCCCATCGCGGTCACCGCATTCCAACCTTCCAGGGAGCGGCGCGCGTTCTGCCCGTTGCCGTGCAGGGTCAGGATCGCCGGGCACGGCCTCTCTCCGTTGCAGCCGCCTTCAGGCTCGGCGACCAGCATGAGAGGGCCAACGTAGGCTTCTTTCTCACTCTCCTTGAATACCGCCACCATTTCCTCGAACTCGGGCAACCCCTGGAGCGGCTGCCACGACGGACTCTGGCGCATCAACTCCTCGCCATACCAGAGGCCCTTATCGTGCGCCTCGTGCAGCAGTTCTATCGCGTAGTCGTTGCGGCCCACTCGCGCAGCCATGCACGAGCGAAGGTAGAGCACGGTGAAGGCTTCCTCAGGAAAGCGCTCACCTTCGCGCGTCAACAAGTCATAGACTTCATCATACTTCTGCTCGCCATACAGCCTTATCGCTTCGTTGTACAGCTCGTTGTAAGTAGCAATCGGCATGGGTCCTCCCGGGCAATTATTTCCGCCCGCACAAATATCTCGTCATGCAAAATGGGGATTTAGATATTAATACAACCCAAACGTCCGAAGTGTTCACCGGAACGTGCATCAGCAAGCAAGGTTTTGGGCAGAAGTGGCGCTGGCCTGGAGCGCCTCTAGAGAAAGGCCCATAGGGACGCATAGCTTAGCCCAAGGGGTAAGCCCTGTGGTTAGCCACCGCCCAAGCCAATAGCCCCTCCGGCGCTGCTAATGCTTATTGGGCACGCCAGCCACAGGCTAACGCCATGTGGCTACTTTCTTACGCCCCGGAGGGGCTGGCCTACAATGCTATTTGCTTCGCTATTTGCTCTTCGCGTCAGGCTCCCCTATGGCGGTCACGTCCAGGAAGACGCCGGTGACCGGCCCCCAGCTAAGGTTGCCAGAGTAGCTGTTCACACCGCGCCCGCGCACGTACAGGACGTGGCGGCCCAGCGTCAGCCCGGCCCCATTGAGGGTGGCCCGCACCGATTCGGTCGAGGAATTGAAACTGCCGTCGGTGGCGGTCATCGTGATGGGCGTGCCGCCTGCCCACGGCGGGGTGTCGATGTACACCTGGGCCGCCGCCACGTTCTGCAAGTAGGAGTTGCTGGTCCAATTGTAGTTGATCCTGCCGTTCAACTGCACCGACCCTGCCACGGACACGCTAAGCGAGGTAGGCAAGCTATCCGCGTCGGGGCCGCGCGTCGTAAGGTACGGCGTGCGGGCGATCTTCGCCATGTACACGAGCATACCCCTGTTCGCGTTCCAGGCGGTCGTCACGCTGCTGAACGATGGGAAGAAGGTGCTGCCCGCCAGCTCGGTAGTGTAGGAAGGTATCCCCAATTCGCCATAGCCCCAGTCGGAGGTGTCGCCGTCCACCGCATACAGGCAAACGGGAGGCTGGCAGGTAGTGTAATTGTTGCCCGCCGGGAATGCGTTGGTGGCGCTCATGTGCCTGCCGATGTTGCGTAGGTCCGTGTTATTGGGCGAAGCGGTAGTGGTCCAACCCCACGGGTAGAGGTTGAGGGCTGCATATGTATGCATGCTCTGGTAGATGCCGGTGGTGAGGAGGGGCGCGGCGCTGGTATCGCTCGTGCCGCGCTGGTCCGGGATGAGCGAGCGTATCTTGTTGGCGACCGCCAGCGTCTCCTCTTCCGAGCCGGACGACGGTCCGCGATAAGTCAGGTTGCAAGCCGAGCCGCTCGAGCCGCCGCAGCACGCCCACTTGAACGGGAAGTTGCGATTCAGGTCTGTCCCGAACTGGCTAGAGCCGCTGGGCGGGTAGGCCGTGCAACCGTCGTTCTTGTCGGCGTTCTTGCGCTGGGTACGCGGGGTGCTCGACCCGTTCTCCACGATGTGATGCCCATCCGGGTTGACGTGTGGCATCACCCATATCTCGTGCCAGTCCACCAGCCAGCGCGAATCGGGGTTGGTGCCGTACCCATCCAGCAGGTGGCTCATAAACCGCGTCGCCAGCTCCGGACCCGCGATCTCGCGCGAATGGATGCCGGTGTCAAACCAGAAGACCGGCTTGGAGCCTGCGATGTTGCGGTTGGTGATACGCAGCACGTACAGGTCGTAGCCGTTGTAAGCGTTAGGCTGGGTGCACGAGCCGGGGTGCGTCTTGCACCAGGAGTCGCCTATGTCCACTTTCTGGGCCAGGGTGGGGTACGCCGCCACCAGCGAGTCCATATAGGCGTAGTTCTCCTCGACCGTGCGGTAGCCTCCGAAGTAGGTATCGGGGCTGGCCTCGGCCTGGCGGGCGAGGTCGTTGTGCTCCCTGGTGCGCGCCTCATCGACCTGGACGTTGAGGCCACTGGCCTTCATGCTGTCGTACCGGGCCTGGTCACCCAGCACGGTGAGGTAGCCGCCGGTGGTCGCCATCTCCTCCGCGGCCAGCTCGACCGCCAGCCGGTCGCGCTCGGCATAGTCCTTGAAATAGACGCGGATCACCAGGGTGGGACCCTCCGCGGACCCTTTTGCCGGGCTGCCGGCTTGTGCCTGGACAGGAGCGGATGAGCCTCCGATGGCAAGTAGAGGGAGCAGCGTGAGGAGGACAGGTACGATAACCTTTACGAGAGCAGCCAATCGTGGGCGACCATTTGCGTTCATGGCATAACCTCCTTGTTTGCCGTGCGTGTAGGGCACATTATATGTCATCCCTAAGCCATATACTAGACCCAAATTGGGCTATTAATTTGCGGATTTGGGCTCTCTATTGCACGCCGGGCAATTCGCAATTTGGGAAGTAGGTATTGGCAACTATCTTGGCCGCCTGCCCTCTCGTGACCGTGTTGCCGGGACGGAAGTAGCGCCTATTCTTATCATCGCAAGGCTCGCCCGACCCTCCACACGGGTAGCCCTCGATCACGCCAGGGCGGTTCAGGATCAGGCGCTCGATGAAGACATGGAAGGTGCTCCCTTCAAGAACATCCGCGAAGGTTTGCGTGCCGGACGGGATAGGGTCCGTGAAACCGGCGACCTCAGATACTATCTTGCTAAGTTGTCCACGGGAGGCGTGGCCGCCGGGGCGGAAGTAGGGCAGATTGTCCGGCGGCACACACGGCTCGCCGGGACCACCGCATGGATAGCCCGTAATCACCTCGCCTATCGCTTGTATGTACTCGAAGAAGGTGCTGCCAGGTGGAACATCCTGGAATTGCTGCTCTCCGCCGGAGGAAAGAGCACCTCTTTCAACTCCACTAAACTGGCTGGCTAAAACCACTATCTTTGCGATCTGCCCGCGAGTTACCGGATTGTTGGGTCCAAATGTGCCATCCCCATACCCGGAGATCACGCCGCGACAGGCTAGACACTGCACGTAGGGATAGAAAGTGCTGCCCGGCGGAACGTCGCTGAAGCTAAGGGCGGTGTACTGAAGGACTAATGTGCTGGAACCGGGGAAGCCTGTCGTACCGACCGCCCACATCTCATCATTAGGCAAGGCCACCACATCATCCAGTACGCTGTAACCATCAGGATTGGGGCTGGCGGCCCTGGTCCACTGGGTCCCATCCCACTGTAGCGTGACCGTCTGACCCTCGGAAGAGCCTACAGCCCACACATCATCGGAAGAGAAAGCTGTCAAGCCATTCAGCCCATTAAAGTAAGCGAAGTTGGGAGTTTCTACCACAGCCCATTCCGTGCCATCCCAGTGCAAAGCAAGATTTAGAACCATGTACGAAGGAATGAGTGTGGCCCACCAACCCACAACCCACACGTCAGTCGACGAAATCGCTTCTACATCAACTAGAAGATTGGCGTCGTAGCTGGGGCTGGGGCTGGGGACTACTGACCACTGGCTGCCATCCCAGTGCATGGTAAGCGTCCGTGGAATAGATTCTTCTCCATTGGAAAGATTGGCTCCAACAGCCCAGATATCGTTCGCCGAAATGGCGGAGATAGCTGTAAGATACCCCACGGCAGGATGTGGCACAACACTCCACTCAGTACCATCCCAATGCAGCACGGTCGAGCCTACCGCCCATACGTTGTCCGCCGATATCCCGGTCACGTCGTTGAGACTGGCCGATCCGCCAGGATTTGGACTCGGCACCACCACCCATTCCGTGCCATCCCAGTGCATAGTAAGCGACTGCGATACGTCGCCAACCTCGTATGACCCCACAGCCCACACATCATTAGCCGACCTTGCCCACACTCCTCGCAACATAGAGCTGTCAGCGGTCAACACAGGGGCAGCCGAGATGCTCCACTCCTCACCATCCCAATGTTCTATCAAAAGGGCATTGGTAGATGACACATCCCTTGAATGACCAACCGCCCACGCGTCATCGATGCCTGCTGCATCCACTGCCAGGAGGTTATGGTAGGGCATACCAGGCACGTTCGGGCTATTCACCGTTTGCCAGGCCATCACGCACTCCGGCGTAGAGATCAGCGTAGGGGTAGCGGTCGGCGCTGATGTATCCGTAGCGGTAGCTGACATTTCGGTAGGAGTGGGAGAAAGCCCGCCTGCCGGAGCGCTATTCAGGCGCTGCGCAGGTGCTTCTGCCTGCGCGGGCTTACTCAAGAATCCGACCAGGAGCAACAGCAATCCCAGGCTTACCACCGCAACAGAATTCGACGCTTTGTAAGCTTTGTAATACGAAAGAGTCGATCGTGTAGTAGCAGACCTGACAATAGTCATTGCAGACATAGCGTTCTCCTTCGTAAGCTCATGCTGGTTGCGCGTAGCTTTCCAGGCTATCATACTGCACGTTGACTGTGCAATCAAGCATAGAGTGCCCCACGCTGCCTCCATAACGACTATGTATTGCCACAAATTACAACCAACGGCTCAACCTGTAATCCAAAGAAGCAGGTTACCCCACTGTGGATAATCGTTACCATTTTCCGTTCATTTGTGCTACACTACCAACAACGTACGAAACCCAAAATACCTGATCCCTGGCCCCCAACCCCTGACATGGACCTCCGAGACCGACTGAAAGCAATGGGCGTCCGCCCGCGTATGCCGGGCGCGGCCCCTACACCGCCCGATACGACGGGCGAGCGGGAGCCTACCCCGCTGGACGAAGGACGAAGGACGAAGGACGAAGGATCTCTATCTATTTTCCGTCTTTCGACCTTCAGCGAATCCTCACCATCCGTCCTTCGTCCTTCGTCCTTCGTCGGAGCATCAGCGATTGACAAGGCTCTGCCCGGCCAGTGGCACGAGACGGACGACGGGCCTTGCTTCTACGTGGAGCGCAGGTACGCTACCACCCACGTGCGAGGGCCTGTGCAGATCGGCTCGCTGTTGAATGCGCGGCCATCGGTGCTTTGGGACGCATGCCGCACGCCGGGCTTGCGCGACATCCACCCTCACAAGCTGCTATTTCTGGATACCGAGACCACCGGCCTATCGGGCGGCACCGGCACTTATGTGTTCCTGGTGGGCGTGGCCTTCTTCACCGACGCCGGCGACGAGCTTGTGCTGCGACAGTATTTCCTCAGCGACGTATCGGCGGAAAGGGCGTTACTGCGCGCGCTCAACGACCTGTTCGCGCGGTTCGAGGCCGTAGTCACCTTCAACGGCAAGACCTTCGACTGGCCCCTCCTCGAAACGCGCTACATCTACACCCGCCTGAAATGCGTATTGCGCGACCCACCGCACCTCGATATGCTCCACCCGGCCCGCAGGCTCTGGCGCGACAGGTTCGAGTCGTGTTCCCTCGAAACGTTGGAGAGCCACGTGCTCGGCTTCCGGCGCGGGTTCGACGTGCCGGGCTGGCGCATACCCTCCCTCTATTTCCAGTACCTGCGAGCGAACCACGTGGGCCACGTGCTCCCCGTGTTCGAGCACAACGAGCACGATCTGCTCACCCTCGTCGCTCTCACGGGCCACGTATCGCGCATCCTCGACAGCCCCGACGATGCCGACCTTGAGGCCGCCGAGTTGTTCGGCCTGGGCAAGCTGTACGAAGACCTGGGCAAGTACACCGATAGCCTGCGCGCATTCGAGCGCGCGCTGCTGGTGCGCCCTTCGCCCGTTATACGCGACGCGGTTCTGCGCCGCCTCAGCTTCCTGTACAAGCACCTGCAACAGCGAGACGAAGCGGTGGCGATCTGGGGCAGGCTGGCCGCCGAGGGCACGCACCTCATGTTTCCCTACCTGGAGCTTGCCAAGCACTACGAGCACCGCGCCAAAGACTACGTGACCGCCATAGAGTACACGCTGATGGCCCAGACCCGCGCCGCCAACGCGGTCGAGCGTGCCGAGTTGGAGCACAGGCTCAAGCGCGTGCAGGCGAAGGCGCAGCGGGGGATCGGGAGTTAGGGATCAGGGATCAGGGATCAGGGATCAGGGATTAGGAACTCCAAACCTAACCTCCAACTGAAGGGAAGTTCCATTGGAGGTTAGGCTCACAGCATGAAAATCTGATCTGCTTACTTAAGGAAGTTCCATAAGCAGATCAGATTCGCAAGCTTATGAACTTAACTTCCAACTTAAGGGATTTCCATTGGAAGTTAAGATTCATCCCCACTCGTTGCTCGTCAATAATGCCATGAAGATCGGCTTACAGATCGTTGATTTTGCCTGGGCAGGCGGACCTGAAAAGATCGGCCCCACTCTGGGAGCAATAGCCCGCCGGGCCGAAGAGGCAGGCTTCGACAGCCTCTGGCTCATGGACCACTTCTTCCAGGTTCCCGCCTTAGGCGACGTCGCGGACCCCATGCTCGAAGCCTACACCACGCTGGGCTTCATCGCCGGGCAGACATCCCGCATCGAACTAGGAGTGATGGTCACAGGCGTGACGTACCGCCACCCAGGCGTGCTCCTCAAGACGGTTACTACCCTGGATGTCCTCTCCGGCGGGCGCGCATGGCTCGGCCTCGGCACCGGCTGGTTCGAGCGCGAGCACGTAGGGCTGGGCGTGCCCCTCCCTCCACTCAAGGAGCGTTTCGAGCGGCTTGAGGAGACTCTGCAAATAGCCCACCTGATGTGGTCGGGAGAGGTTGCCGAATTCAACGGAAAGCATTACAAGCTCAACGAAACCCTCAATTCGCCGCCACCAATCCGCAATCCGCAATCCGCAATCCGCAATTCCCACCCTCCTCTCCTGGTCGGAGGCTCCGGCGAAACGAAGACCCTGCGCTTGGTCGCCAAGTACGCCGACGCCTGCAACTTCTTCGCCCGCCACGGCGATGAGTGGTTGAAGCATAAACTCGATGTGCTCAGGGCACATTGTGAGGCCGAGGGGCGGCTATACGAGGAGATAAGCAAGACTGTTATCGCCGATCAACAGGCAACGCGTGAACCTTCAGGAGTCCTCTCCGCGCAACGGGTGGTAGACCACGCAGCCCACCTTGCGGCATTGGGCTTCGATTATTTTCATCTCAGCATACCGAACGTAGACCAGGCCAGCTCTTTCGGCCACTTCCAACACGAAATCATACCCGCGATCCACCGCTTATGACCCCAGGCACCAACCCCCAACCCGCAATCACCCTGGCGCTCGCCGCCAACGACCTGCTCCTCTTCCCGCCCGAAGGCGTGTCGCCCGAGGAGTTGCACGCCCACCTGAGCGACACAGGCTGGCATGGCCGAGTGGTGCACGACGCACGGCGCAAGTGCCTGCGCGCGCTCCCCATAGATTATCTCGCCATCTGTGCGGCCCTCCGCCCCCGCTATGCCCTCAAAAAGAGCTTCGACCTGCGCCCGCCGTTGCCGCACGACATCAAGGTGAAGCT
>JBAURA010000245.1:0-1916 GCA_049580985.1 Chloroflexia bacterium | reverse complement strand
TATGGAGGCTGGCCTTCAGGGGCATCATCTCAGGCTACCCCTGCGATGATCATCCCGACGAGCCTTGTATAGCACCGGACAATAGACCGTACTTCAGACCTAACGCCGATGTCACCAGGGGCCAACTCTCCAAGATAGTGGCTGAGGCGGCAGGGCTTACCCAACCGCCAGGCGCACAGCAGTTCGAGGACGTGCCCCCAGGCCACACCTTCTACGACTACATATGGCGGCTGACCAGCCTGGGCATCATGCAAGGGTACCCATGCGGAAGCCCAGGCGAACCCTGTAACCCTCCCGACAACCGCCCATACTTCCGTCCAGGCAAGAATGCCACCAGGGGGCAGGCCAGCAAGATTGTAGCTAACACCTTCTTCCCTGAGTGCGTCACACCTAATCGCGCCGGGAGATAAGGCTCTCAATCTTCGCTTATGATTGCCAAAAGCGGGCTTCGAGCATAGTTGCATAGAGGGGCTAGCTGAACGCTTGAAAGCAATCTCTACATAGTCAATCTGGATAGCCGGATAAGTAAGCCCCGGAGGGGCCATAAGAGAGGCTGTTTATTGCACCACTCTTACGCCCCTCCGGGGCTACTCACGTAAGGATGGGTGGCTGATCCCACAGGCTTACGCCATGTGGCTATACTTTCTTACGCCCCTCCGGCGCTGGGAGAAGCGTGTGTTATCCCTACATTTATGTGCACGAGAGGGCGGGCTGTGGTCCGCCCTTACCACGTCGTGCTTCCTGCGCCGGAAGCAGCATTAGGGAGAGCGCGTTTTCGCGCTAGTCCTTTAGTCTTAATCCCTTTGTCCCTAAACCCTTAGCCCCTTAGCCCCTTAACCTCTGAGGGGTGTAGGACGCTATACTGTCATAGGTTTCACAACAATATTAACCTCATCAAGAAACAGGAGGATAGGAGTTTATGTTCAGGTCCGGTGAAATTAAGAGAGGCAGGTGGCTGGCGATCATGGCGGCCCTCCTACTGGCATTGCCAATGGCGAGCAGCGCTACCCCCGCCAGCGCACAGGGAGGCAGCCGTATCTTCACGGAAACCGGCAAGACGGTGAAAGGCCAGTTCCTTACTTATTGGAACAACAACGGCGCTCTCGCCCAGCAAGGCTATCCCATCTCTGAGGAGATGCAGGAGAAGTCGGATACCGACGGCAAGATCTACACAGTCCAGTACTTCGAGCGCGCCGTCTTCGAGATGCACAATGAGCTGACCACGCCCAACAAGGTGCTGCTCAGTTTGCTTGGCAACTTCCTCTGGAACCAAAGGTACCCCAACGGCGCGAGCGGCCAGCAGCCCAACACCTCGGCAGGCTCGGTAGCCTACCCTCAGACGGGCAAGAGACTGGGCGGCAAGTTCAAGACCTATTGGGATACGCACGGCGGCCTCACCCAGCAAGGCTTCCCCATCTCCGACGAGTTCATGGAGAAGAGCGAGCTTGACGGCAAGATGTATCGCGTCCAGTACTTTGAGCGCGCCGTCTTCGAGTGGCACCCTGAGAAGGCCGGCACCCAGTTCGAAGTGCTCCTGAGCCAGCTAGGCACCTTCCGCTACAAGGCAAAGTACCAGGGCGGCACGCCTGCCCCCGGAGGTTACGTTGATAAAGACGCACGGGTTGAGCCGCGCTGCGGCACGCCCGGCACTAAGTTCCGTTACTACGGCCTCGGCTTCACGCCCCAGGAAGCCCTCTCCGCGTGGTTCACCGCCCCCGACGGCAGCACGGTAGGCACCTCCCGACCCTCGTTCCTCACGCCCGACGACGGCCAGTTCTACTTCGACATCCCCACAGATTTCAACTGGGCGCAGGGCTGGTGGGCCATGACCTGGCAGGGCGACTTCAGCGGCCACCAATCCATAGGCTACTTCCAGATCGTGGCGAACGCGGGCCAGTGCGGCAGCGGCTCCAACC
>JBAURA010000244.1:0-3371 GCA_049580985.1 Chloroflexia bacterium | reverse complement strand
AGCCTGCTCCCACATGGGTCCCCGCTTCTCAGCAGCCCGGGCCGTGGCGAGCCGACGTTCCACATGGACCCCGCCGCACCTTGCGTAGTAACCTAGGGTCGTGACCTTTCCACCCGCCCAGCCTGGCATAGGAGATCGGCGAGAGAGGACAGGAGTGGGACTTGGTGAGCCAGCCACCCTTCGAGGATGAACGCGAAGCCGTAGAAAGCGCGCGGGGGAGCAATCCCGAGGCTATCGGCTGGCTTTATGAACGGTACTTCGACCGCATCTACCGCTACGTATACATCAAAACCGGCGATACTACCGAGGCCGAAGATCTAACGGAGCAGGTCTTCTTGAAAATGATCGAGTCCGTTGATAAGTTTGAGTGGCAAGGTTCCACCTTCGCCGCCTGGCTCTATCGTATAGCGCACAATCTAATAATCGATGCCCACCGCCGCCATGCGCGCCGCCCGCAGGTGCCTTTAGAGCCTGTAGGCGACACTATGCCATCCGAGCGTGACGACCCCCACCAGCTTGCCGAGCGTAGCGATCTTCGCAAACACCTGCTGGTGTGTATAGACCAGTTGACCGATCTTCAGGCCCAGGTGATTACCCTCAAGTTCGGCGCGGGCCTCAGCAACCTGGAAGTAGCCGCCATCCTTGACCGCACAGAGGGCGCGGTAAAAGCCCTCCAACACAGCGCACTCCACAACTTGCAAAAGCTCTTATCAAACCGGGGGTATCCGTAAGCGGTTGTCAGTTGTCGGTTGTCAGTAACAACACCGAAAACTAATAACCAAGAACTGACAACTGACAACTGACAACCGACAACCGACAACCGACAACTAGAATAGCAGGCTATATTTGGAACGATTGAGCATACAAGAAGCGCTTGATTACTGTCTGGAGAACCCGGAAGGACTCGGCGCGCAGGAATTGCTCGATAAGTTCCCCCAATACCGGGAGGAGCTTCAGCCGCTGCTTGGCCTCGCCCAGCAGATTACCACCGAGTTGGTGCCGCCCCCCTTAGGCATTGGGCGCCGCGAAGCGATGAAGGCACGCCTGGTGGCGGCTTCGGCCCAGGCAATCAAGCCCATCCAGGCCCCGGAAACCCTGCCTGTGCCTGCTCGCAAACCCGAACAACGCCGCCCGTCCAGGCCCTTGCCCTGGTTCCTGCGCCCAACGTGGGTGCCGGCCGCCGCCGCCATCCTGCTGATCGCGTTCGTCTGGTGGTCCTCGGCCCGCGCGCTCCCCGGCAGCCCTTTCTACACCATCAAGCTCGCCTCCGAAAACATAATACTCACCATGACCGGCGATCCGGAGATCAAAGCCCTCCGGCATACCGATATCGCCAACGCCCGCCTCTACGACCTGCGCACCGTCCAGGAGCAGGGCACCCTGGCGCAGGCCGGACCCGCCCTCGACAGCTACTCTCGCAACGTTACCGCCGCCAACAATATCCTTCAAGGTATGCCCGCGGGCGACGCGCGGGACCGCGTCACCGAGGCTATCTATAAGACCTGCTTCGCGGGCAGAGTCATCCTGGGCAGCATCTCGGGCGGTGGGGGCACGCTGCCCCCCAACATACGCGATAGCATTCAGCGGATCGTGGGCAAAGTGGGAGATATCGAAAACAGCGCATCACAGGCGCTCATCTCCGGGGGTAAAGATCCCCAGAGTGTACTCATCGGCTCCGATATCGCTCCTTTGCTCACACCCGTGGTGACTACTCAGGGTGTCACCCCCACTCCCATCGTTGCGCTAACGGCTGAACCAACCATCCCGGCGGGCACAACGCGTACAATACCCGCCACTGACGGTACGCCGACGCCCTTTCCAACGCTTCTTCCGTATGTAACCGGGACACCCACTTCCCCGGTTGCCACCAAAACAGTCGCACCCATCCTTCCCCCAACCGCCACCTACACTCCCGAACCGGCGCACGTCACCCCCACCACCATACCGCCGGTCAAGCCGTCTTCTACCCCAACCGCGAACAAGGCCACCGCTACCCCTGTGCCCGCTAAGCCCACGTCCACGCCAACCGCAACCCGCACGGCTAACCCCAACCCGACGCGTCCTCTGGTGTTGCCAAGCTCTACGCCAACCAACACATTAGTTCCCACGGTGCCTGGTCCCACCGCTACATCGACGCCATCCTCAACGGCCACGCTGCCGGTGGCGCCGGACCCTACCGACACGGCCCTATCCCTGCCCACCAGGCTCGTCATACCATCCTCTACCCCACCTGAGCCGTTTCCGTCACCGACCAAAGCTGGCGAGACCGGCACGGTATGCGACCTGACCATCAGCAGGGTGGAAACACAATGCGAGGGCGACAAGCCCAGCCGCGCGGAAGAGAGCTGCCTTACCTGGGCGGCTACTGTCCACAACCCCGGCCAGGCGCGGATAGAGGCTGATTGGCAATTAGAGCTGCAAATAAGGACAGGCAGTGGAGGCTTTCATACAGTGCTGGCCGAGACAGGCTATGAAGATTTCGGGCCTGGGGATACAGAAGTAGGCGATACGCTCTGTTATGGCTTCCCCGAGGGTACCAGCCAGTTCCGCGTCAAATTTACCGTCCTGACCACCGGCTACCCTTGCCAGCCCCAGAGCAAACAAAGCGCCGTCGAGGACCCCTGTGGGAGCGATTAGCATCAGATTTTGCGGACCACCCGCGCCAGTGCCCGCGTTTCCTCTTGCGTGAAAGGTCGTAATGCCACCAGCACGCCCACGTACACTCCCGCCAGCAGCGCCCCCGCACCGGCATACACTACGAGGCTCCCCAGGCCCCGGTTCCAACCCTCGAACACCGCCCACAACGCGTACATAACCCCGCCCGTGACGCTTCCCGCCGCCAACGGCTTCCACCCCAGCCCTATATCCGGCCCGCCGCCTACGGGTGCTAACTCTCGCCTGACCCAGACCACGAACGGCACGAGCAACACCACCTCGCTCAATACCGTCACGATAGCCGCCCCGTAAATGCCCAGCACCGGCACGAGCGCCAGGTTGGCCGCCACGTTGAACACCAGCGTAAGCGCGAATGCCCGCGTAATCAACCTCTGCCTGTCCAGCGCGATCAGCACGTACTGCGTCACCCCGTTCACGAAGCTGAACGGCAGGAATAATATCAATATCTGCAAGGCTACCGCCGATTCGGGCAGATACCCCTCTTTCCCCCCCGTCACGACCGTCACCAGCAGCGGCGCGAACCACACCGTCATCGCCACTATCAGCCCCGACAGACATACCAGCACCTTCAGCGCGAACCCAAACTCTCGCGACATGGCGTGCATGTCGTCCCGCGCGTGCCGCGACATGCGCGGGAATAACGCCAGCGTCACAGCGGGCGTGATCAGCAGCACGAAATTGAGATAGCTGTACGC
>JBAURA010000243.1:0-19002 GCA_049580985.1 Chloroflexia bacterium | reverse complement strand
GGGGTATGCTTAATCCTATGAACAGAGAACTAACCGATCTGATGGTGTACTCCCCGGAGGTGGCAGCAGCGCTCAACCAGCATCGCGCCCTGGTGGCCCTGGAATCGACGGTGATCGCGCATGGGCTGCCGCACCCGCTGAACCTGGAGGTGGCTCGCGGCATGGAGGCGCGTGTCCGCGACGGGGGGGCGACACCTGCTACCCTCGGCATACTCAACGGTAAGATTCACATAGGGCTGACGCCTGAAGAGTTGGAGCGCATGGGCACGGCCAGCGACGTCGCCAAGGCCAGCCTGCGCGACCTGCCCATCCTGCTCGCTCGCGGCGGGAACGGCGCGACCACCGTGTCGTCTACCGCGCACCTGGCATGGCTGGCCGGCATAAAAGTGTTCGCGACAGGCGGCATCGGAGGCGTGCATCGAGGCTGGGAGGGCACGCTCGACATCTCAGCTGACCTCCCGGCCCTGGCAAGCGCCCCGGTGGTGACGGTCTGCGCGGGGGCCAAATCGGTGCTTGACCTGCCCGCCACCCTCGAATGGCTCGAAACTCACGGTGTGCCCGTGCTGGGCTACCGCACCGATCTCTTCCCCGCCTTCTACACCCGCACCACCGAGCCGCCTATACCGGTGGATGCCCAGGTGAACAGCCCCGAAGAAGTAGCAGAGATCTACAGAATGCGCCTCCGGCTCAAGTTGGAGGGTGGCGTCCTCGTTTGCCAGTCCCTGCCTGAAGAATCGGCCCTGGACAATGCCCTGGTAGAGTCGGCCATACAAGACGCGCTCGCCCAGGCCACCGCGCAGGACATCAAGGGCCGCGCGGTCACCCCCTTCCTACTGGGCGCGCTCTCCCGCGCCACCGGAGGCCGCTCCTTGCAAGCCAACCGGCTCCTGCTGGAAAATAACGCCACCCTCGCCGCCGCTATAAGCCGGGCAATCACCCCAGCCCGCTTCGTATAGGATAGATTAATATGAGCAGCAACCGATGACGCGCTCTTCAGACCAGATCGCCGTCTATCTCGAAATTGGGAAGCACCGCACGTTAGCCGGTGCTCTCGCATGGCCCGGCTGGCTGCGCGGTGGGCGTGACGAGGAAGCAGCCCTGCGCGCCCTCGTTGAGTATGGGACTCGCTACGAGCGCGTGCTGCACAACGCGGGCCTTAGCTTTAATGTGCCTGCGGATTCCGGCGTGCTCGCCGTGGTCGAGAGGCTCGAGGGCAATACGACCACCGATTTTGGCGCGCCGGATGTTGCACCCTCGGTCGATGCCGCGCCGCTGGATGATGCCGAATTGCGGCGCTTGCAGGGCATATTGAAGGCGTGCTGGCTGGCGTTTGATACGGCGACACAGGCAGCTCAAGGCAGGGAGTTGCGCAAGGGGCCGCGCGGCGGTGGGCGGGAGCCGGCAGGCATTGTCGAGCACGTACTGGGCGCTGAGGCGAGCTATCTGGCGAGCCTGGGCGGAAAGCTCCCGAAGCAGGGTTACGAGGGCGATCCAACCCAGGCAATGGAGCAGCGGCGAAAGGTAATTCTGGATGCGTTGGATGCGGCGGCACGCGGCGAATTCCCCTCGGTTGGACCTCGTGGCGGCGCACGCTGGACGCCTCGCTACTTTGTCCGCCGGGCAGCCTGGCACATACTTGACCACGCCTGGGAGATCGAAGATCGCGTGCTATGAACATCCTCTCCCTAGGCGATCTCCTGCTTGATGTGGTGATCCGGTACGACCCATCCACGGGTGAGGCCGATGCCGCGCCCGATGCGGTGCAGCTATGGCCTGGTGGGTCGGCTGCCAACTTCGCCGTGTGGGCCGCCAGGGGTGGGGCCGACGTGGGGCTCATCAGCCGGGTGGGACGGGATTGGGCGGGCGATATGCTGGTGCGCTCGCTGGAGGCCGAGGGCGTGGCCCCATACGTGCGCGTGGTGGACAATACGCCCACGGGCCGCGTGCTCGTCATGGTAGACCCTGCCGGCGTGCGCCGCATGTGGTCCTATCCGGGCGCGAGCGTATCCATTGATGCCGCCGACGTCGAGCCTTCCTGGTTCCGCGACCTGGCTGCCTTCCACCTGACGGGCTACTCGCTGCTGCGCGAAGGCCCGCGCGCAGCAGCCCTGCGCGCCCTAGAGCTTGCGAGGGCCAGCGGTCCCACGCTCTGTACCCTCGATCCCAACCCCCCACATTTGATCAGCGACTTCGGCCCGGCGCGCTACCGGCAAACGCTTCGCGACCTGCAATTCGACGCCGTCTTCCCCAACCTGGAAGAAGGTCGCTTGCTATCAGGACAGGTCGATCCGCACAGTATCGCCTCCGATCTCATGGAGCTTTCTCCGCTCGTAGTCCTTACTCTGGGCGAAGATGGTTGCCTGGTAGCTCTCAGGAGCGACCATAACGCGCCGCCTCAACTTACCCGCGTAGCTCCTCACCCGGTCGAAAGGGTGCTCGACACAACGGGCGCGGGCGATGCCTTCGCCGCGGGCTTTGTGATAGAATACCTGCGTGCGCACGATCCCCTCAGCGCCGCTCAAGCCGCCAATCGCCTGGCCGCGGGCGTGGTAGGTAGGGTTGGGGCACGCTGAGGATGGACGATGGACGATGGACGGCGTAAAACGCAATACGCAATACGCACTAAGTCACGTATCACATACGAACGATAAATGCCCGAAACCCCCACACCAGCCGAACAGACACCCCAGCGCGGCCACACCCGGAGGCCACCGCTCGCCGAGGTCGACTCGTGGGAGCTGTGGCAGGCGTGGCAGCGCGGAGAGCGTGCGCGCGTTCTCCCCTGGATTGCTCTGCTTGTCGGCTTCTCGGTCGTGCTCGCGGCCATGTACTCCTTCTTCTTTATCTCCAGCCTGCTCAGCCAGGATTCGATTGCGCCGTTCGCGCTTATATTCGTGCTAATTGGGTTCCTCTACTGGGCCTGGAAGCGTATCTCAACCCGGCGCGCGTTCTCATTCGCAGTAGTGTCAGCGATCTTTTTTACTTCCGCCCTGGCCTTCGGCCTCTGGCTTGCAATTAGCTGGCTGCTGGGCGGGAGCGTGTGGGCAGGCATTTTCGGCTCGATGCTGCTTGGCCTGCTTGGCCTGGGCATCGCCCTGCTGGGTCTGAATCGTATATCCAGGGACCAGGGAAGAGAGATTGGGGATTAAGGGGTTAAGGGATTAAGGGATTAGACATGTTGATTAGTTCTCTTAACCTTAATCCACCAATCTCTCTTTCCTAACGCCCTAATCCCTTAACCCCTTAATCCCTTAATCCCAAGGAGCATCATGCAGCCACTACTACAATGCATCCCCAACTTCAGCGAGGGGCGACGCAGCGACGTGATAGAGAAGATCGCGGATGCGGTGCGCGCTATCGAGGGCGTGCGCCTGCTCGACGTGTCGCCCAACGCCGACCACA
This sequence comes from Chloroflexia bacterium, assembly GCA_049580985.1. GTDB lineage: Bacteria > Chloroflexota > Chloroflexia > QHBQ01 > JADMIH01 > JADMIH01. Next base: position 15,600 of record JBAURA010000243.1, on the reverse strand, counting down.
ATCGCACCGTGCTTACTTTCGTGGGGTCGCCGGAGGCCGTGGCCGAGGCCGCTTTCGCCGCCACTGCCCAGGCGGTCGAGTTGATCGACATGGAGAAGCAGAAAGGCGAGCACCCGCGCATCGGCGCGATGGACGTGGTACCATTTGTGCCGATCTCCGGCATGAGCATGGACGACGCCGTGAAGGTCGCCAATCAAGTGGGCAAGCGGATCGCCGATGAATTGCACGTGCCGGTATATCTCTATTCGGCGGCCGCCACCACCCCCGCCCGCAAGCGCTTGCCCGACGTGCGCCAGGGGCAGTACGAGGGGCTAAAAGAGAGCATCGGGAAGCCTGAGCGCAAGCCCGACTACGGCGAACCCAGTATGCACCCCACCGCCGGGGCCACCGCCGTGGGCGCTCGCCCGCCCCTGATCGCATTCAACGTCAACCTCGGCACGAGCAACCTGCAAATCGCCAAGACCATAGCCAAGGGGCTGCGCGAGAGCAGCGGCGGCTTGATGAACGTGCAGGCGATGGGCGTGGACCTCGCGGAGCAGGGGATCGTGCAGATCTCCATGAACCTGCTCGACTACACGAAAACCCCCATCCACCGAGCTTATGAGCTGGTGCGCCTGGAAGCGGAGCGCTACGGCGTGCCGGTGGTGGCGAGTGAGGTCGTGGGATTGGTACCGCTGGATGCGCTGCTTGGTGTTGCCGACTTCTACCTGCGCCTCGCCGATTTCAAGCGCGCGCAGGTGTTGGAAGCACGGCTGCTGGAGGAGTAAGCGCGATCTCCAAACAGAATCGTGCGCGGCCTATTGATCGAGGATTTCGTCGAGCGCAAAGTTGCTAAATGAGGTGCTGGTGCCTGGGATATTATCGGCCAGGATGAAGCCCGCGCCTACCGATATCTCATCCTCAGCCTGGCACGTCGAGAGATCAAGCTCGGATACGAAATAATCAGTCTTGCTCTGTGTAGTAAGGAATAAGTATCCCACGTCTTCGTATGCCACCAGCTTGATCCCGTTCGTGTCCTCAGCCCCCGTACCCAGGTCGGGCGCCTGGCCCGTTTGCAGGTAGTTGGTGCTCTTAAATACATCCAGGTGCCACTTTTTATCTGAGGTGACGAACAGCTTGCACCTGTTCTCTGCTCCATCCTGCCTGAAAAGCAACCCGTAATCCCAGTCATTCTCGCTGGCGGCATAGGGATTGGTAAACGTCACCTCGGCCACGAAGTTGCGGAACGTATAGCCGGTATTGAAGCTGCTTACGAACTCGGAATTGGCGGGCAAATCGCCGGACTCGCTATCGATCACTCGGCGTGTTTTCTCCATCAAGTTTCGGGCGAATGCCTCAGGCTCACTCATGGCTTCCGCGGTAGCCGTTGCCTCGGCATCTACAGCAGCCCCGGTCTCGATAGGATAGCCGTCGGGATCGGTCGCGTTATTCTGTTGCCACGCACCCCACCCGCCGAGGAGGACTTTCAGGTAGTCGTAACTGTAGCCGTATTCGTCGTGGAGCTTCTGCGCCACACGGGCGCTTTCGTTCTCGGTTGGTCAGTGGCAGTACGCAACCACCAATTGGTCCGACGGTATACGGTCGAGCTGACCATCCACTTCTGCTTCCGGTACAGAGATCGCGCCCGCGATATGTCCATCTCCAAAGGCAGCGGCGGCTCGCACGTCTACAATCACCGGGCGCGTGGCCGGGTCGTCGTACAACTGCTTGAACTCTTCCATCGAGATGCGAGGCGGCTGTAGCGGCAATGGGGCCGCCGCCTGGGCCGTAGCCGTTTCCTCAGCCGCCAGCGCCGCTTCCGCCGTGGCCTCCTCATCGACCACGGGCACGCTCGTGGAGGTGGACCGTGGCCTGAGCGTGCGTGTCGCCGGTATGTCCGCTACCTGGGCCAATGCGGTCACCGTAGCCGCCTCCGACGATACAAAGCCGCTTCCCCTATCATTCCTGCCGATCCCCATCACAAAGTAGGCGAAAGCGCCTACCAGCAACAGGAGAGCGGCAGCCGCCCCACTTATTATTAGCATCCTGTTGCCCGGCGAAGCTCCCTTCGGAGGATATGCCGCTACTGAGGGCGGAGGCACGGGCCTATAAGGCTCGTTTGGCTGCATTTGCGCTGGCTGTTGATAAGGCCTGGACGTGTCCGCGGACGGCACATAGACCGGCGTGGGGGAATGTACAGGCGCTTGCGGGGCGGGTGGCTGTACGTGAGGAATAGGTCCTGTCGAAGGTGCGGCACTGCCCTGGTGTGACGTGGCCGTTGGTGGAGGTGAGGCTGGCGCTGGAGGCGGCGGGACCCCCACCCCAAGTCTCCTCTCCACGTCGGCAACCAGGGCGTCTACATCCCGGTAGCTTCCTACCTCGCGCTGTATCCCCTTGAGGGTCTCCAGGGCCTGCTGCCACCGGCCTGCGGCGTAATCCGAGCGGGCCATAGCGTAGCGAGTCGCTACTTCCGGCTGCGCTGCTACCTGTGCTGCCGACGGCGCAGACACGGGGTCGAGCACAGCCGCCCTCTGTACTACCGCTTCTTTGCCTGCTGCCCCTGCCTGAAAATCGGGCCGCTGCTGCACGCTGAAAACGCGTCCATCGGGTGAGCGCATGTACAACACCGGCGTGCCCCATTCCAATCCGTGTCCCATCGAGAACATAGCCAGCCGCGTTTCGGTCAGCGCGATCTCTAGCGGCCTGGCGCTGGCTATCCCCGTATAAAAAGCGCGTGCGAAGGTCTTGGCGGCATCGTCGGTGATCTCGAACTGCATAGCCACCACCGCCGGGATGCCCTGCTGCACCAGGCTCTGCGCCGTGCCCGCGAAAGCATCGTTGTGGTCCCCCTTGGCCCCTTCGCAGGCGTTGATGATGGCGAGCGATAGCGTTTTGTGATTGTGCAACAGCCACCCAAGCTGCTGGCCGCTCACCATGCGCCCCTTGCCGTATTCATCCTTGAGTATCAGCACGCCTTCCTGGTTCTGCCGGTCGAAGCCGCCATGCCCGATGAAGTGGAACACGTGGAACTGGTTGCGCTGAAGCTCCTGCTGCAAGCTGGAGAGCGTAGCCTCCCTCAGAAGGTGCAGTGTCACCGACCCTTCCCGTATCAGATCGGCCAGCGCTTCATGCAGGTTGATCCACTCCTGCTCCACGTCTAATTTCGCGTAATCGTTCGGGTCTGATATGACCACCAGCACTCGCAACGGCAGTTGCACCCCCACCGGGCGCACCCGCTCGGGCATCTCCAGGTAGCGCACGATTGCCGTATCGTCGTCCAATGAAAAGAAGCGGTTGAGGGCAGGGTTATACAAATATTCCCAGGGCAGATCGGCCAGCTCGGGCACGTCCGTCAGCCGCAGCCGCACGCGCAGCTTGGTGCCGCTCTGGGAGGCATCGCTGAGGCACGAGCGCAGCAAACCCCCGACCTCGCCCCCGAAAGCCGACGCATAAAGGCGCTCGCCAAAGCGCTTGGCCGCCCCTACCTCCGGCGTATCTATCCGGCGCACCTTGCCCCGGCCCGGGCTGGTGCTCAACAGGAAGTTCTCCAACTCCAGGTCGTTGAAGGGCTTAGCGAAGCGCGTCATCGCCTCCCCTTGCGGCGATTGCGCCTTGGCGATGTACTCTTCGCCCTCGCGCTGCACTATGAGGTCAAAGTTGAGATAAGTAGGTTGTTGGCCTGGCGTTGTCATATTTCCTGGGCGGAGGCTTATCCAGGTGCAAAATAATAGAGTTCCGCAAGCTATATACTGGCTAAGACTTGCTCAGCCATTAAATGGCTGATTGCGACCATATATACCAATGCGTCTCCTTATCAGGCTGTCAGTTGGGGATATTATATCACATTCTCACGCTATTTGAGTCGGGCTTCTTTCGGCTATAATACTCTCCAAAAGGAGAGATAAGACATGCCATCAATTGGAGAAATCGCTCCCGATTTCGAGATGCTGGACGACGCGGGGAATCGCGTCAAACTGTCCGATTTCCGGGGCAAGAAGGTCGTGCTCTACTTTTACCCCGCCGACTTCACGAGCGGATGCGAGTTACAGGCGTGCAAGTTCCGCGACGCCTACCCCCAGATCGAGGAAGGCAACGCCGTCGTGCTCGGCGTTAGCCCGGATGGCGTAGATAGCCACAAGAAGTTCAAGGAAGCCCACAACCTCCCCTTCACCCTCCTGGTAGATAGCGACCGCTCCCTCGCCAAAGCGTGGGGTAACACCAGCACCGTCACCCGCGAAGACGGCAGCGAAGCCACCCGCTACCTGCGCGGCCAGTACATCATAGACGAGGACGGCAGGATCATCGCCGCCCAATCCCCCGTCCAGGCTCCCCAAAGCCTGCGGCTGGCCCTTGAGGGCCTGGGACTAGGTCCAGAGAGCGCATAGTCCTATATTCCACCCACTTTGAATTCGAACTCACGGATGGCACGACTTTGTCGTGGGTGTAGCGGTCGCATTGCGTAGCAGACGGGCACGGCAGGATCGCGGACCCCAATGAAGACGCTCAGAGCGTCAAGCTTGCCCTAGAACAGCTACTCTACTTCTACCCCGCCGACTTTACGAGCGGGTGCGAGCTACAGGCGTGTAAGCCCCAGATCGAGGAAGGCAACGCCGTCGTGCTCGGCGTTAGCCCTGCAACCCCTCCAGTTCCTCCCGCATCCTGTCGATAAAGTCCCCGTCGGTGATGCTGCCCAGGTTGATCTCAACATTGGCGGTGGCCCCCTCGCGGGCGGCGTCGGCCAGCACGCGGGCCACCCGCGCATCCGATGCCACGTTAGGGTTGCTCTTCTCAAGGGCAATTAGAGCTAGCTGGGAGACCTCCAGCGCCGCCTTCGCCACACGCAACGGCACTTCCGTGGCATATTGGAGAGCCTGCTGGATGGCTTCCGTGCGAGCTGCTTTATCCTCTTCAGTGGCTTTAGGCAGCTTGTACGCTTGGCTTACCTTATCGTAGGCGTCGGTGTCCTCTTCAACTGCCGCCAACAACTCCTCTCGAAGCTCCTCGACCCTCCCCAACACAACCTTCAGCTCCTCTTCCACGTCGCGGAACTTCTCCCTACCCACCGTCAGGTTGCACGCCATCTCCACCAGCGCGGCAGCGGTAGCCCCCGCCAACGCGCTGGCGCTCCCACCGCCCGGCGTCGGGTTGGCCGACGCAAGCTGCGCGATGAAGTCCTCAACTGTTAGCTTCGTAAGTGCCATATTCTCTCCTGCGAGGGATTAGGGGTTAGGGATTGGGGATTGGGGATTAGGGACTAGTTGGCTTGGAAACCTAATCCCCAACCCCCAATCCCTAATCCCTGGTCCTCAATGTCCCCAATCCCGTGGATACCGGAAATCTATCCCCGGCGTGCGCGACCCCACCTTGGCTATGATCGCCGTCATGCGCTTGAACTGCATATTCATTACGGTGCGGACCACCTTGTCTACCAACGACTGGCTGAAGCCTCTCGCCACTACGCGATCTGGGTCGAGCCGTTCGTCTACCAGCAGGTAGAGCACCTGGTCCACCACGTCGTACTCAAGCCCCATCTCCGACTCGTCGGTCTGGCCGGGCCATAGGTCGGCGCTTGGCTTCTTAGCGATAATCTCCTGGGGGACCCCCACCGACCGCGACAGCGCGCGCACCTGCGTCTTGTACAGGTCGCCTAAAGGCTGGATCGAGGCCGCGTTGTCGCCGTACCACGTGGTATATCCCAGCAGCGTCTCCGTCTTGTTGGACGTGCCGAGCACCAGCGCGTTCTCCGCAGCCGACCTATCGAACACGCAGATCATCCTCATGCGGGCCAGGATGTTCCCCCGCCGCAGCTTGCTCATATCCGGGTAATACTCGAGCAGAGGCTCCGCCATAGGTGTGATGTCGATCTTGTCGTGCGGCAGGCCCAGTTGCTCGATCAGCAGCCGTGCGTGCCCCTCGCTCTCCGGGCTGCTCGTCTTGTAAGGCAGCATCAGGGCCACCACGTTCTCCGGTCCCAGCGCCTCGGCGGCCAGCGTCGCCGACAGTGCCGAGTCTATCCCGCCCGACAGCCCAAGCACAACCCGCTTGAACCCAAACTTGCTCGTCTCGTTCCGTATGAACTCCACCAGCAGCCGACGCGTCAAATTAGGGTGGATCGCCAGCCTATCAGTAACGCTCCGAGGCTCGGCCAGTTTAGGTATCTGCTTCTTCCTGTCCAAGTATTCCTCCTTGAACGTATCACGGCTCACCGACAACTGACAACCGACTACCGGCCCCGCGACACCAATCCCTCGATCCACTCCTGGTGCTCCCTGAAGTGATTGGCCGTGTTGCTGTAGATCATGCCCACCACGGGTCGCTCGTCCCGCTCCCCTGAGGCATCAGGTTGGAAATCGCTGTTGGCCTTGTTCAAATCGTCGTCGCTAAGTGGATCGATCAGGCCCAGCAGTTCTGCGTGTACCTCATGCAGTTGCGCCCGCGCCTCAGAGAGCGATACAACCTTTTGCGCCTCCTGTATGGCTGCGTTTATCTCGTCGTCATCACCTTTATTGTATAGCTGCTCGTCTATACCCAGCCCTTCGTGGCGCGGCCTGCCCTGCAAAAACACGGCCACCGAGCGCTCCCAGGCCGCCATGTGCACCAGGTGGTCTTTCACCGCCCATCCTTGGGGGTCCCGGATCTCCGTCATCTGCTCGTCCGTCAGTCCATCCAGGGCCGCATTAAGCTTCGTCCAGGCCTTTTCTATCTCCCCCAATAGTTCCGCCTTGCCATACCGCCTTCGCATTGTATCCAACTCACCCTCCCTACTCAGAAAACGAATAACCGACAACTGACAACCGACAACTGATACCTAGCTATACCTCTCGTCCACGATCCTTTGCAACTCCCTCAGCACCAGCTCCGGCCGCTCATCGCGTAGGAGCGGCAGGCTGCGGCGCTTGAAACGCACCGACTCCGGGTTGACCGTGGCCGTCACCAGGCACTCCTCGAAATGCTCGCCCCGCGCCAGGAAGTCGCCATCCGGCGCGATCACCGTGCTATACCCTCCGAAAGCCACCCCATCTTCGTACCCTACCCGGTTGCAGTGGTACACGAACGTAGTAAATAGCTCGGCGTAGATCCGGTGCGTGGTGATCACGTCGAAGGTTGTATCGAGATAATCGTCGCCCGGCTTCACCCCTCGTCCCGGCCCCGCCGCCACCATCAACAACGTATCCGCTCCGTCCAGCCACAACAGATACGGCAGAGACAGGTGCCAGAAGTCCTCGCACACCAGGATGCCCATCCGCCCCAGGCGAGTGTCGAAGGCGCGCACCCTGCGCCCCATGCCCACGTAGCGCATATCGTCGAACATCCCGTAGGTAGGCAGATACACCTTGCGATGCACGTGCTTGATCTCCCCTTGCCCGATGTACGCCTGCGCGATGTAATGCACGAAGCGGTCGCTCTCCTCAACGAAGCCAACGCAGATGTCTATGTCGTACTCCCTCGAAGCGTCCATCAGCTTGCGCAGGGGAGGCGCAGGCTCCGACACCGACATCCCTATCTGGTTGGTGATGTCTTGCAAATAGTAGCCGGTCAAACTCAGCTCAGGGAAGATAACCAGCGATGCCCCCGCCCTATGCGCCTGCTCGATATAGTCCATGTGCTTGGCGAGATTCGCTTCCAGGTCGCCCAGCTTCACATTGATCTGGGCTATCGCCACCGTATACGGCTTGAGGCTGTGCGCGGTCATTGCGCCTCCTATCCAAACATATTCCACCACTATTATACAGCGAAACAATAGTTTAGAAGAGGAGTAAAAAGAGCCAGGTCGCGCCGCGACCTGGCTCTTTTTCCTCCTCTTGTTCTGTAATTAACGGGCAGCGAAAAAGCCACCGTAGTGCCCTGCCCAGGCGCACTCTCGGCCCAGATAGAGCCGTGGTGCGCCTCCACCAACCTCTTCGCAATCGCCAACCCCAGCCCGGCCCCGCCGCCCGTGCGCGTCCTCGCGGCGTCGGCCCGGTAGAATCTGTCGAAAATATGCGGCAGCTCTTCGGGCGATATGCCCGTGCCCGTGTCGCTCACCGACATGTACACCATCGCCCGCCCGCCCTCGGTCCTCTGCCACGCGTTCAACCGCACGCTGCCCCCCGCACGCGTGTGCCTCAGCGAGTTCGCCACCAGGTTCCCTAGCACCTGCGAGATCCGTTGCGGGTCGGCCTCCACTTCGGGCAACGCCGGCAACTCTTCTACTCTTAACTCGATGCCCCGGTTGCCCGCCTGCTGGACGAAGGACTGCGCCACGCTACGTAGCAGTGCCGCCGGCTCGATTCCCTCCATGTAGAGTGGCAGTTGCCCCGCGTCGGCCAGCGCAAGCACGCGCAGGTCCTCGATCAACCGCTCTAACAGTGCCGCTTCGTTTAGCAAGGCGGCAATTTCAGTGGGCGTTGCCTGGTAGATACCGTCCTGCATCCCCTCCAGCCGCCCACGGATGATCGCCAGTGGGGTCCGCAATTCGTGCGCCACGTCGGCGGTAAGCTGCCTCCGCTGGCGGTCGGCGTCCGACAGGGAGGAGGCCATAGTATTGAACGCCCCCGCCAGGTCGTCTATCTCGCGCACCGCCGAGCTTCCTACCCTCACGCTCAAATCTCCCGCCGCCATCGTCCGTGCGGCGCGCGTCAAGCGTGTCAAAGGTCTGCTCACCCTGCTCGAAAAGAAGGTGGCCGCCCCCAGCAGCACCGCCGAAAACGCCAGCAACGCGCTCACTGGCCCCCGCCAGTCGAACGTGCCGTCGAACCCGTTATGCGGGAGAGATGCGGCCGACGTGCCATCGGGGTTGAGCACAGGTGGAACCTCGACCTCTCTAGTCCATGGCGGCCCATCGCCGTTCCCCGCGATGCGCGACGATAGCACGAACACCGTGCCCATGCCGCATGATCCCAGCACGATCACCGTGATAAATGCTGCCAGCATCAGCGCGAAGAGGGGCGGTCGTCTCATGGCTCTGTGTCGAACTCGGCGAAGCGGTACCCCACCCCGTACACCATCTGGATATACCGTGGATTATGCGCGTCGTCCTCGATCTTGCGCCGCAAGTTCTTGATGTGAGCGTCAATCGTCCTGTCATAGCCATCGAAGCTATTGTCGTACAGACTCTCCACTAGCTGCGCGCGGGTGAAGGGCCTGCCTGGGTGGCGCGCCAGCACCGCTAGCAGATCGAACTCGGTGGCGGTAAGCTCCACGGGTGTGTTGCCCATGCGCACGCTACGCCGCTCAAGGTCTATAGTCAGGTCTCCCGCGTGCAGCGTGGGCCTGTACGTGCCTTCGCCCTCGGCACGCCGCAGCACCGCGCGCACCCTGGCGACCACCTCGCGCGGGCTGAAAGGCTTGATAACGTAGTCGTCCGCCCCCAGCTCAAGCCCCACCAAACGGTCCGCCTCCTCCACCCTGGCCGTCAGCATAATCACAGACATCCTGTGCAGCGCGGGGTCGCTCCTTAGCAAACGCACTATATCCAGTCCATCTATCCCCGGCAGCATCAGGTCCAGCACCATCAGGTTGGGCCGCTCCAGGCGAGCTAGCCGCAACGCAGTCTCCCCATCGCCCGCCGTCAGCACCCGGAAACCGGCCCTTTCGAGGTAGTCACGCACAATCGTCACTATCCCCGGTTCGTCGTCCACCACCAGTATCGTTTTCGGCACTCTCGTGAACTCCTAATGGGACTAGGGGCCAGGGATCAGGGATCAGGGATCAGGGATCAGGGGTCAGGGATTAGGGGTTGTACGGAACAGAGAAGATGTAGGTAGGAATCTGATCTGCCCACTTAAGGAATTTCCGTGTGAGGTTAGGTTTTTTGCTCGCTCATCATGCTCCCCTGATCCTTGATCCCTAATCCCTCCCCTCCGGGCGGGTGATGTCCCCATGCGTGTCGGTAGCCTGGGTGGGCTGGCCCTGTTGGGGCTGCTGGCCTTGTTGTGGGTATCCACCATAAGGCTGCCCTTGCTGCTGTTCCTGGCCTTGCGCATATTGCGGGGGGTACTGCGGGGGGTACTGCTGATAAGGCTGGTGGTATGGCGGTGCGTTGGGTGGCGCTTGCGGCCCTGGGCCTGGGCCACCCCACGGCCTGCCGTACCAACCCTGCCCGCCCCACCCGCGCCGCCCAAACACCTTGAGCGCCAGGAAGATCAAGCCTGCCACGAAGAGCAGCGGGAAGAGCGGGAACGAGGGCCAGCCGCCTCTCCAGCCACCCCAGGTGTGTGAGTGTGAGGTCTCTACCGGCACGGTCGCTGGAAGCACTATCGCCCCACCTGGCACGCCCGGATTCTGGCTTTGTACGGGCGGGGCCGGCTGCACAATGATCTGCTGCGGGACCGCGCTCACATATTCGTTGTCCCGGCCACGCCCGCCGCCGAGGGCTACGAAGAGCGCCAGCCCAGCCAGCACCAGCGCCGCCACCGGCTTCCAATCTCTATTCTGGTCCATATGTTACTTTCTCCTTCTATACTCTTACTATCTGGCCGGGGAACCTCTCGTCCTGCCGGTCTGATTCCAGTATAGAGAAGCATAGTGAAAAGATTATGAAGATGTATAGGAGACAATCGTCAGTTGTTGGCGGCCTGCGTCCCTGCTAATCGCAACAACTCGTCTATGATCCGGTCGGCTGCGCCCGCCGTCGATAACTTGAGCGCGCCTCCTTGCATCTTCGCCAGCCTCACAGGATCGCTCAGTAGCCCCTTTATGGTGCCTGCCAGCTTCTCAGGCGCTAGTTCGTCCTGGGTTATGCTGATCGCTCCCCCCTCGCGCTGGAGGGCGTCCGCGTTCGCCTCCTGCTCTTTCGCGCCAGGCAGTGGGACCAACACCGACGGCTTGCCCAGGTTCGCAAGCTCGTTGACCGTGCCCGCCCCCGCCCTGCCCACCACCAACCGGGCCAGCGCGTACACATCCGCGATCTCCTCGCCCACGAATGCCTGTACCGCGTATCGCCCCTTCTGCTCCGGCGGTAGACCTTCCCTGGTTGCCTGGAGGCTGCGCAGGTCATCTCCGCTCCCCTCCGGCCCCTCGCCGCACTGGTGTATCACCTGCGTGCTTCGCAGTAGCTCCGGCAGCACTGCCTGCACCGCCATATTGATCGCGTGCGAGCCTTGCGCGCCCCCTGTTATATAGACGGTAGGTACGGACGGATCGAACCCATATAGCTCCGCACCGCGCCCCGCCTCACCCTGCAAGAGCGACGACCTCAACGGGTTGCCCGTGACGACAGCCTTCCCTTTTGGGAAGAACTGTAGCGATTGCGGGTAGCTCACGGCCACCCGCCGGGCGAAGCGTCCCGCCACCCGGTTTGCCAGCCCCACCAGGGCGGTTTGCTCGTGCGTGAGGGCAGGCACGCGCTGCATCCACCCTGCTATAACGGTCGGCACGCACACGTAACCCCCCGTGCTGAAGATGGCGTCCGGCCTGAACCCCCGTACCACTCCCACCGCCTGTAGCGCGCCGAGGGGCAGCCTCAGAAGCAGGTCAACCGGCGTTTGCCACGAAAGATAGCGGCGCAACTTCCCCGTCTGGATAGCCTTGTAAGGCACGCCCAGGCTCTCCATAGCGCGCCGTTCGACCCCCGCCACGCTCCCAACGAACAGCAACTTCAGGGGCCACCCTTCTCCCGCGCTACGCTCGCGCAGGCGCGTGATTACAGCCACCGCCGGGCTGACGTGGCCGCCTGTGCCTCCCCCTGTGATGATCAATCTCATAGCTAAGTGCCAAAGAACGGCCTATTCTATCATTAGATCTGTTTGCCCGCCAGTCATGATTCGCAGGGGCATATGTGCGAGTACCATAATTGTCCTCTCAAGTCCTCATTGCCATCCCAAGTCCGCATTGTCATCCCAAGTCTCCATTGTCATCCTGAGCGAAGCGCATATCTCGCTCTCTATCGACCAGGTACAATATACAAACCAGGCCAAAGCCGACCCACCCTCATTCAATTCCTTTGCATCCACTCCTTGCAAGTTGCGCCACTGAGCGTAGCAAGGAATCTCGACCCCAAAGATCATACGACAGGGACGAGATTCTTCACTTCGTTCAGAATGACAAAGGGGACTGGGGTGGCTCTAAAAAGGCACTAAAATCCGAAATCCGCAATCTACAATCCGCAATCCGAAATAAGGCCTCTGAGGTGAGCCCTTGCGCGTGCCCCTAGCGTGCGGCGTGCTTGGAGAGGTTGCCTGTGGTAGCGGTCACGTCGTGCAATGCTAATTTGCCGCTGAGATGGCCGGTAGTAGTTTCGCAGCGTGTGAAGCGGGCGCCGTGCGCCGATCTTGGCTCGCGGGTACCATCGTGGACGCCTGCGCGATCCAGGATCACCATCTGGTTGCGGCCATGCTCCTTCGCGAAATAGAGGGCCGCATCCGCGTCTTCGATCAGGCTGGTCGCATCGCTCGAAGGGAAGGGGTATGTCGAGAGGCCCTGGCTGATCGTGGGGCTTGTAATAGTGCGCTCCTGGCCGTCCACCGGCATTAGTTTCGCCACCTCGCGCCTGATCCGGCGGGCGACCCTCTTCGCCTCCTCCCTGTCGAGGCCGGGCAGCAACACCCCGAACTCCTCTCCACCCCATCTACCTACAACGTCGTCCTCGCGCACGCTCCTCTTGAGGGCATCCGCCACCAGCGCCAGCACGTTGTCCCCGGCCACGTGCCCATAAGTGTCGTTGTACTGCTTGAAATAGTCGATGTCGAGCATGATCAGCGACACCTGCGACCCTTTCTTGTCTGACTCGCTAATGCTCTCGTGCACCAGCTCTACGAAGCGCCCGTGGTTATAAACTTTGGTGAGGCTATCCATCGTTGCCCCAAGTTGGGCGACTTCGTGCAGCCGGGCGTTCTCCAGCGCCATGGCGGTCTGCGCGGCCATAGCTTCCAATAGACGCTGGCTGTCCTCGTTGAAAGCGTTCGGCTCCACGCACTGCACCGACAGCGCGCCGATCACCCGGTTGTCGAATATCATCGGCACGCCCAGGTACGAGAGCATGTCGGAACCGGTCTTCTGGGCGATAGAGTTGAGGTCGCGCCCGTCGTTCAGCCAATCGCGCACCAACAGCGCTTCTTTAGAGCGGATTATAGTGCCGGTGAGGCTGTTGGTCTGCGGTCCCAGCACAGTCTTCATCATGGGCATCATCTGGCCGTGCTCTTTGAAGTGCTCGAACGAGATCGCGTGTGTCTCGTCGTTGTACAGCGCGATGTAATACATATCGGGCGACAGCAGCCGTTCCATGTTGGTGGCGGTGCGCTTGATCACTTCCCCCCGCGAGAGGGTGGAGCCGGTATGCAGGCCGACGCTATAGAGGGTGCTCATCTCGTGCGCCAGCCGCTGGAGGTCGCGGAAGAGCCGGGCGCGCTGGATCGCTACCCCTGCCTGGTTGGCTATCGTCTTGAGGAGGTCGCAGTACTCCTCGCTGAGCGCCCCAGGCTTGTCGAAGGCCAGGCTGATCGCGCCTAGCACCTTCTCCTCGGCGATCACCGGGAACGAATATAGCGATCTAAGATCTCTGCCTGCCGGCAATAGCACCTGAAAGTCTTTGTGCGCTTCCAGGTCTTCCAGCACCAGCGGCTCTCCCTGCTCGAAGAGCGCGCGCATGCCCGGCAGGTGCTGGTACTGCTCGGTCCGCAGCCTGGCAAGCTCGGCTGGAGAGAGTCCGGCGCTGGCCGCGATCTCCGGCCTGCCTTCCGTGTCCACCGAGGCGATGATGCATGTCGTCGCATTGTTGAGGGGCGCGAGGGTGCTCGCCAGGTAGCGAACGATCTCGCGGTCGTCCATCATGTTGCTCAGCGTCCGCGACACGTCGTTGATGGCGCGCAGGTCCCACACCTGGCTCTCGATCCGGGCGTTGCGCTGCCCGATCAGCCGCGCGATCCGGTTCCCCATGTACCCCGTGGCGATGAGGGTCGCGCACACGACGAGGAGATAAGACGCGTAGTTGTAGAAATTCTGCTCGGCGTAGAGCTTCTGCCCTCCCCACGTGATCTCCAGGCGCGGGATCACCCTGTACGCTTCCAGCCCCACCAGCGCGCAGTATTGCAGTATAGAGATGGTGGCGATCTTGTATACGCCGCTGGGGGTGAGCAAGATGATTGACATCATGATGCCCAGTGTGTATACAATGAACATGGGCGTGAGCGCGCCGCCCGTGAAGTAAATGGAGAGCGTGCTTAGCGCTACTTCGACCGGGATGAAGATCTCGGAGAAGATCCTCACGGACCTGTCCGAGGGGTTGCGGCTCAGCGCGAACGTTATAGCGCAGTTGAACCCGATGTACACCAGGCAGAGGCTGGTGAGGTAGACGAGATTTTCGACCGGCACGTCGGGCAGTAAAAAGGTGATGAGCATAACGAACAGAAGCCCCACCGCCACGTTCGTCTTGATGGCGAGGACCCACTTGAGTGTGTCCAGTTTGCTGTTCGGTATCTTCCAGATGCCGGCCCAGGGCGGGAACCCGGCGATCCTGTTCAAGATCACGCCTGAGCGAGTACGCGACATTCCAACGTCCTCGTGTAGTCGTTTGACCGCTACTACATTCTTAACACAAGCAAAGACTCATGTGGGAGGGTGTATGAGCCTTGCTCCCTGTTCTTATAGTAGGTGCATTTCAAAGGGGCGTCAATAGTATTTGATTCCTAGATGGGTGAGGCTGTGGGTACTCTATTTAGTGTGGGAGAGCATAACTTACATGACCAGTAACGGTAAAGTGAACGGAAATGAGCGCGGGATCGAAGCGTTAGCCAATGCCACGCCACGGGCGTATTTTGCTGAGGATGCGGAGGGCGTGACGCTAGGCACAGGCACGGTAGAGGCCCGGTTTAGCGGCATACGTGGGGGCCGCCTCAAAAGCTGGCAATGGCGCACCATACCCCCGCCCGATGCCCTCAACCCGGCCACGCGCCACGATCCGCCGCGCCTCCTCACCCTGGCCGATTCCCCCCACGGTGCGCTTGTAGACCACTTCTTGCCGTTAGGCACCAGGCTAGAAGACTTCGCTGCGGGGACCCACCGCGAATTCGGCGATTTCGTCGAGGAGCCTTACGCGCAGCAAGTGATGGACCTCGGAGGTGAAATCAGGGTCGCCTTTCAACGGGATGGAGCGATCAAGGCCGGCAAGCGGGTGGCCGACGTGCGACTTATGAAGAGCGCCGGCGTGCGGCCCGGTTCGAGCGACCTGTCGGTGCTTTACAGGGTGATCAACTCCAGCCTTCGCCCGATACAGATTCTGTTCGCGGTAGAGTACAACCTGTATGCGCCCGGCCTGGCCGAAGACCCCAATGCCTCGGGGGATGCGTTCTACCTCGTAGACGGCGCGCGCCCGCCTTCATCGTCCCTCGCCGAAGCGGGCGTGTCGCCTGCCGCGACGTCAGCCACCCTCGCCAACCCCACAAGCGAGATCGCCTTGCAGCTTGGTTGGGACAGGGAATGTGACCTGTGGCGCATGCCCTCTCCATCGGGCAAGCCGGGCGCAATTTGCTTGCTGGCGGTGTGGCGTCTGTCCCTCCCGCCCCGCGACAACTGGGCACTGGGGTTGTGGCTCGCGCCTGTGTAGCATCGAAAAGGCCCACAACATATGGCCGCCCACTATAGTGGTAGGTGGACAGAAGCGCCCCACTGTAGTGAGTATTAAAAGCAGAGGAAGCAGAGGAAAGC
>JBAURA010000242.1:0-4393 GCA_049580985.1 Chloroflexia bacterium | reverse complement strand
GCGCGGGACCCGCGCTGGGGCCGGATTGCCGAGGGCGCGGGCGAGGATACCTTCCTTGGCAACGCCATGTCGGCGGCGCGCGTGCGCGGCTTCCAGACCGGGGACCTGGCGAGCGGCAGGCGCATCGTGGCTTGCCCCAAGCACTACGCCGCCTATGGCGCGGCTGAGGCAGGTCGCGAGTACAACACCGTGGATTTATCGGAGCGGACGCTACGCGAGGTCTACCTGCCGCCGTTCAAGGCGGGCTTCGACGCGGGCGCGGGCACGGTGATGAGCGCGTTCAACGAGATAAGCGGTATCCCCGCCACGGCCAATACCCTCACCCTGCGCACGATCCTGCGCGACGAGTGGGGTTGGCCCGGCCTGGTGGTCAGCGACTACGACGCCATACACGAATTGGTGCTGCACGGCGTGGCCGCCGACCTGAAGGAGGCCGCCCGCATGGCTATCCTGGCGGGCGTGGACATGGACATGATGAGCAACGCCTATGCCGCCCACCTGGCCGCGCTGGTGGAAGAGGGCGCGGTGCCCCAGGCGGTCGTTGACGAGTCTGTGCGCAGGGTGCTACGCATCAAAGTGCAGCTTGGACTGTTCGAGCGGCCCTTTGCCGACGAAGCCCTGGCCTACGGGACGATCCTGCGCGATGACTTCCGCGCGCTGGCCCTCCAGGTGGCGCAAGAGTCGATAGTGCTCCTCAAGAACCATGACGGTCTGCTGCCCCTGTTGCCTGGCGCGGGGCGCATAGCAGTCATCGGCCCGCTTGCCGACGCCCGACGCGAACTTCTCGGCTGCTGGTCCATCTTTGGGCAGCCAGGCGACGTGGAAACCGTGCTCGATGGCATAGGCGCTTACCTGGACGACTCTGATATATTCACGCACGTGCCGGGCTGTTCTGTCAAGGAGGATGGGCCTGCGAACATTCCTGCGGCGGTGGCGGCTGCCAGAGACGCTGACGTGGTGATCCTGGTCGTGGGCGAGAGCGACGACATGAGCGGCGAGGCCCACTCGCGCGCCCATCTTGGCCTGCCTGGCCGCCAGCAAGAGCTGGTGGATGCGGTAGCCGGCATTGGCAAGCCTATCGTCGTGGTGCTGATGAGCGGTCGCCCGCTGGTGGTCCCGCGCCTGGCCGAGCAGTCAACCTCTCTGCTGGCCGCCTGGCACGGTGGGATACGAGCCGGACGCGCCATCGCCGACATCCTGTTCGGCGCGGCCAACCCCTCCGGCAAGCTGACGGCAAGCTGGCCGCGCGCCGAGGGGCAGATCCCGGTCTATTACACGCAAAAGAACACAGGTAGGCCCGTGACCGGCGTGGGCACCAAGCAGTTCGACGAGCCGTTTAAGTCGGCATACATAGACATACCGAACGCGCCGCTCTTTCCCTTCGGCTTCGGTCTCACCTACACCAGCTTCGGCTACAGCGAGCTAGTGGTCGAGACGCCTATTGTGGACCTGGATGGCACGCTGGTCGTGAGCACGACGGTGCGAAACACCGGCAAGCGGGCCGGTGACGAGGTAGTGCAGTTATACGTGCGCGATCTCGTGGCTAGCGTCACGCGCCCCGTGAAGGAGCTGAAGGGCTTCCAGCGCGTGACTCTCCAGCCTGGGGAGGAGAGGAGAGTGCGCTTCGAGGTGCCGGTGCGCGACCTGGGTTTCACCGGCCTGGACCTGAGCTATGTGGTAGAGCCTGGCGCGTTCAAGCTCTGGATCGGCCCCGACTCCACCGAAGGGCTTGAGGGTGACTTCGAGGTAAGGGCATCGTGACGCTCCCCATCAAGCAATCGCTCGGCGGCGAGTGGCAGTTTCGCCAGGCGGGCAGCGATGAATGGTTGCCTGCCGAGGTACCGGGTGGCGCGCACACCGACCTGTTGCGTGCTGGTCGTATACCCGACCCGTTTGTGGGCGACAACGAGAAGCGCACACAGTGGGTTGCCGAGCAGGATTGGGAATATCGTCGCGTGGTGGCGGTGGACAACCGGCTGCTGTCGCAAGACAGGATATTGCTGGTTTGCGACGGGCTGGACACCCTGGCCGAGGTGTGGGTCAACGGGCAAATCGTTGGAGAGGCCGAGAATATGTTCCGCCCCTATAGCTGGGACGTTCGCGGCGTGTTGCGCGTGGGCGAGAACGATCTGCGCGTACTCTTTCGCTCCCCGGTACGATACGCCGCCGAACGGCATGCCGAGCGCCCGATGCCTGAAGTCAACAACCCGCTTCCCGGCGGCCCGTACCTGCGCAAAGCGCCGAGTCACTTCGGTTGGGACTGGGGGCCGAGGCTTCCCCCTGCCGGCATCTGGCGCGATATACGCCTGGAAGGCTACTCTACCGCCAGGCTTGCCAGCGTTCACCTGCGCCAGGCACATGACAACGGGCGGGTGACGCTCTCTGCCACGGCCACAGCAGAGGTGTATGGGCAAACCCCACTGCGGCTCACTCTGCGCCTGACCTCCCCGGATGGCCGGGTGCAGACGGCGGCTTCGGTCGAAGTAGACCAGGGCACGGTGGCGCTGGATGTCGAGCAGCCGCATCTCTGGTGGCCGAACGGCCTCGGTGGGCAGCCACTCTATCGCGTGGATGTCGGGTTGGAGAGCGATGGGGCCACCGTGGACGAATGGGCCTATCAAGTGGGATTGCGCACCATCGAGCTGCGGCAGGAGCCGGACGAGTGGGGGCGGTCGTTCACGTTCGTGGTCAACGGCGTGCCGGTTTTCGCCAAAGGCTCGAACTGGATCCCCGCCGACTCCTTTCCCACCAGCATATCGCACGAGCAGCTAGAGCATCTGCTTGGCTCGGCGGCTGCGGCGCACCACAACATGGTGCGCGTGTGGGGCGGCGGGTACTACGAAGACGAATACTTCTACGACCTGTGCGACCGCTACGGCCTGCTCGTCTGGCAGGATTTCATGTTTGCGTGCGCGGGCTACCCGCTGGATGAGGAGGCGTTCCTTGAGAATGTGCGCGGCGAGGTCGTCGCCAACGTGCGCCGGTTGCGGCATCGCGCATCTCTGGCCCTGTGGTGCGGCAACAACGAGGTGGAAGTGGCCTGGGCCGGTTGGGGCTGGAATACGCCTGAGAACGCCCATCTCATGAGCGCATACGAGCGCTTCTTCCACCACACCTTGCCCGCATGGGTGGAGGGCGAGGACCCCGACCACGCCTACTGGCCCAGCTCGCCATCGTCGGGCATGGCATTCCAGGACCCGAACGGCGACCGGGCGGGCGACGTTCACCAGTGGGTCGTGTGGCACGCTTCGGCCCCGTTCAGCAACTATCGAGAGACTCCGGCGCGCTTCGTCAGCGAGTTCGGATTCCAGTCGGTGCCTGAGCTACGCACTATAGCCACGTTCGCTGAACCGCTTGACTGGAATATCACCTCCTACATAATGGAGCACCACCAGCGCAGCCCCATCGGCAACGAAAAAATCATCTTGTATATGCTCGATCACTTCCGCCTGCCCAAAGACTTCCCCGGCCTGGTCTACCTGAGCCAACTGTTGCAAGCCGAGGGGATGCGGATCGGGGTGGAGCACTGGCGGCGACACCCGGCTTGTAGCGGCGCGCTCTACTGGCAGCTTAACGACTGCTGGCCGGTGATCTCCTGGGCCGGTATCGACTACTATGGGCGCTGGAAAGCTATGCACTACGCCGGCCGTCGGTTCTTCGATCCCCTCCTCCTGTCGATTGAGGACGACGGGACCGATATGCGGCTCTTCCTTACCAACGATAGGCTCGAACCGTGGGAGGGTGAGCTACGCTGGTCACTTGAGACATTACGCGGCGAGCGGTTGGAGGGTGGAGAAGAGCAGGTGACTGTTGAGCCGCTTTCCACCACGCAGGTCAAGCATCTTGATTTCGCGGGCCGTGTCAGCGAGGAAAACCGCCGCCACGTGGTGCTCGTTTGCGAGCTATGGCAGCGGGGACAGCTTCTACAAAGCCGCATAGCTACCTTCGCGCCGACCAAGCATGTTGCGCTCGAAGACCCTCAACTAAGAGTGGAGGTTCAGCAAACAGGCTCGCGGTTGACGATCCAGTTGCAAGCAGCCTCGCTCGCGCGCTTCGTCGGCTTAGAGTTAGAGGACGCCGATGTGTTGTTCAGCGATAACTACTTCGACCTGCCCGCCGGGCGTCAGGTGGCGGTAACGTGCGCTGTGCCCGAGGGCTGGACGCCGGAGCAGGTTCGAGGCGCTCTGCGGGTGCGGTCGATATTCGATTCTTACTAGCCTTGACAAAACCCGTAGGGGCACCCCTTGTGGGTGCCCTGTTCCTATGCTTCGATCTCTCCCCAACAGGGCACCCACAAGGGGTGCCCCTACGGGTTTTGTCAAGGCTAGTAAGAATCGAACACCGAGCGCACCCGCAGAGCGCCTCGAACCTGCTCCGGCGTCCAACCCTCGGG
>JBAURA010000241.1:0-5053 GCA_049580985.1 Chloroflexia bacterium | reverse complement strand
CGCTTACGCCGGTGGGGGTGTGGCCTGTCTACATACTGCTGTTCGCGCTTGTGCTGTCGGTGGAGATCGTTTCTGAGTTGGGAGTGTGGCGTGTGCTTCGCAGGTCGTCGCTCGCGCTGCCGTTCATGCTGGCTGCCCTCCCGCTGGTGTTCAATACGGGTGCGATACGACTGTTCGCTATCCCGGTCGGCATAGGGGAATTGACCGTCTTCGCGGAGGGGCTTGATCGCTTCCTGAGTATCGCGGTGCGCTCGTGGCTGTCGGTGCAGATAGCGATAGTACTGGCTTCCACCACGCCTTTCCACGACCTGCTGGTGGCTATGCGCGGCATTCGCATCCCGCGCTTGCTGGTGGCGATATTCGGGCTGATGTGGCGCTACCTATTCGTGATGGCCGACGAGGCAGGCAGGCTCTTGCGCGCTCGTGCCGCGCGGAGCGGGCGTGCCGCGCAGCCCGGGCTCAAGCCTGGGGGTACGATCCCCTGGCGGGCGCGTGTGACGGGTGGCATGGCGGGCAGCCTCTTCCTGCGCTCCTTCGAGCGTGGCGACCGCATACACGCCGCTATGACCTCACGCGGCTACAACGGCGAGATCAGATCGCTCCCTCAACCCCCTGTCCCACCACTCCAATGGGCGGTGCTGGCCGCCGGGCTTGTCCTGCTGGCGCTGCTCCTTTACCTGTCGTATGCCCTGTTGTAAGACGGAACCGCCAAGAAGCCAAGGACGCCAAGGTGCACCAAGATTGAGTTATGAAATATGATTACGATAAGTAGAATGCAGGAAGCCGTTACCATAAATCCGCAATCCGCAATCGGGGTGCCCCCTGGGCCACCGCAATCAGAGGGTCCGCCCGCGCTCATGATCAAGCGGTTGAGCTTCGCGTATCCCGACGGGCATCCCGCGTTGCACGATGTATCTCTCCGCCTGGAGAAGGGGGAGAAAGTGGCGCTGGTGGGGCCGAACGGGGCGGGCAAATCGACCCTGATGCTACACCTGAACGGTATCCTGACGGGGCAGGGGGTGGTGCGGGTGTGCGGGCTGGACCTGGTCAAGGAGAACCTGGGGAGGGTGCGCGCCCTGGTGGGGATGGTCTTCCAGTCGCCCGACGACCAGCTTTTCTCGCCTACGGTGTGGGAGGACGTGGCGTTTGGGCCGATCTACCAGGGGTTGCCTGAGAGCGAGGTGCGGGCCAGGGTGGAGAAGGCGCTGGCCGACGTGCACATGAGCGATTACGCCGGGCGAGTATCGCATCACCTGAGCGTGGGCGAGAAGAAGCGCATCGCCATAGCCACCGTCCTCTCGATGCGCCCGGAGATACTGGTGCTCGACGAGCCTTCCGCCGGCCTCGACCCGCGCGCCAGGCGCGGGCTGATCAACCTCCTGCGGGAGCTGCCTCAGACCATCCTGGTTACCACCCATGACCTGCCCCTGGTGCGCGACCTCTGCGCCCGCACGGTGGTCATGGACGGCGGCCACGTGGTAGCCGACGGCCCAACAGCCGAGATCCTGGAGGATGAAGGTTTGCTGGAGGCGCATGGGCTGGAGAAGATGTAGGGATTGGGGGTCAGGGGATTAGGGGATTAAGGGGTTGGGAGATTAGGGATCAAAGACCGAAAACCTACCTCCCACTTAAGGGAGGTTCTGTGGGGAGTAGGTTTACAGCACGAGAATCTGATCCGCCCACTTAACGTATTTCCGTGGGCAGACCAGATTTTAAGGCACATCCTCTCTGTTCTCTATAACCCCTGACCCCCGATCCCTTTGCCGATTCTGCGCCGCGTGCGGTATCATGCAATATGCTGGATGAACCTACGCACATCGCGGATGATCTGCGACAGAACGGGCATACCTACACGCCTCTCCCCACCCGGCGAGCTACAGGTGGGACTCAGGTCAATCCGCAATCCGCAACTCCGTCCTTCGTCCTTCACACTCCGCAATCAGAGGTAACCTGGGCCGACCCGCTCGGTTCGGAGGGTCGGCCCTGGCAGGCCGACCTTACCCTGTCGGCCTTCTTCCTTGCCGCCGCCTCCCTACTCCTGGCGTTCATCGACCCGGTCTATCTCGGTTACTCCTCGCAGGTCTTTCTCACGCTGCTCTTATCGGCGGCGGGGGCGGGCGCGCTTATGTGGGGAGTGTACAAGGCCGACCTTCGCCTCTATTTCATGGCGGCGGCTTACTTGTTTCTGTTGCTGGCGGTCTGCCTGGCGTCTCAGCCTGCTCAATTGGGCGCGCCCCTCTTTGCTATCTTGCCTTTGCGCGTGGCGCTCTTCGCTATCGTGTTCGCGGCGTGGGTCTTTTTGATGCGGCCCCCGCTCTGGGCGCGGCGGGCGCTGGTGGCTATCTTCGTGCCCGCTGGGCTGATCCTTGTGCTTATGGGCGGGCCGGTGGTGTCGGCGAACCTCCAGGGGGTGCCGATCCTGCCGACCAACTTCTCGCCCTACTGGGTGGCGGTCAGCAGCAGCGGCACCATTTACGCCACCAACGCCGATGGCAACTCTATCTGGTTATTCGACCCCTCCGGCGTGCCCGTGGGGACGCTCTGGCCCGCCACCGCCGGCAGTGACGGCCAGCCCGGCCCCGGCGTGCTGCCGCTTGGCTACCCTACCCCTGTGATCAGGCCAAACTTGCCGCCGGCGGGTCGCCCAGTTGGCCCTCCTCTGCCTCGCGGCGTGCCTTCCTACCCATTTGTCGCCTTTTGCGGCATAGCCATCGATCCCCAGGACAACCTGCTGGTGTTCAACACCAACAATAACAGTGTCATGAAGTTCAGCCCCAGCGGAGACCTTATCGAGACCTGGACCGCCCCCGACAAGTTCGAGGGCGCCAAGGGCTGCATTGGTGTAGATGACGAGCATATATACCTAGCCTCTCGCTTCGGTGATATCTATGTGCTGGACATGGGCGGGGGGGTGCAGCGGACGGTCAAGCTGTCGTACCAGCCTTTCGGCATGGCCCCCGACCGGCGGGGGAACGTGCTGGTCACAGGCCCGTTCCAGATGCACAGGATCAGCGCCAGTAGCGGAGAGATGACCGACATCCCCCTGCCTGAGTACACGCGCCAACTGCGTATCCCGTACCAGACCTTGCTTGTAACCCGTAACGGCGACCTGCTGACTACCGACGTGGGGGTGAACCAGGCAGTCAGAATCGCGCCGGAGGGTGGGGTAACCATCGCCACGTATGGCGATCTGGGCTTCTACCCTGGGCAGTTCCAGGGCCTGGGGGGGACAGCCGAGGACCCACAGGGCCGCATCCTGGTGGCCGACTGGCAGAACGGGGTGATCCAGCGCTTCAGCGCCGATGGGAGGCTCGACTCGGTAATGTGGGCGTACAGCCCCCGCATCGTGGTGACCACAGGCGAGGAGAACGAGTAACTTGGATTTTGGATTTTGGATTGTGTGGCGTAGGCTAGTAAAGATATGACAGATATTGAGTCACACGAAACAGATGTGAGCGGCAGCCCGCTTAATCCAAAATCCAAAATCCAAAATCCAAAATTCCTCCGGGGCATCTCCCGCAACGTCTTCGTGCTGGGCGTGGTGAGCTTCTTCACCGACGTAGCCGGCGAGATGATCGTGCCGATCCGCAGCCTCTTCCTGTACACGCTGCTCCTCACGCCCGCGCCCATTGTAGGGTTGATCGAGGGGCTGGCCGAGGCGGCTTCCAGCCTGCTCAAGGTCGCCGGTGGGGTGGCTTCCGATCGAGTTGGCGCTCGCAAGCCTTTCATCCTGTTCGGCTATTCGCTGTCGGGCCTTGTCAAGCCGTTCCTGGCGCTGGTATCGGGGTGGTTGCCCGCGCTCCTGATCATATTCGGCGACCGGGTGGGCAAAGGCGTGCGCACCAGCCCCCGCGATGCTCTCCTGGCCGACTCCACCGAGCCGCGCTACATGGGGAAGGCGTTCGGCTTCCACCGCAGCCTCGACAGCCTGGGTGCTGCCATCGGCCCGCTCCTCACCGCGCTTATCCTCACCCTCTCCAACAACGACTACCGGGCAGTCTTCGCATGGACAGCCATCCCAGGCGCTCTGTCCGTGTTCGTAATCCTCTTCTTCCTGCGAGAGAAGACGAAGGACGGGATGCGACAGGGACCAGGGACCAGGGATCAGGGATCAGGGGTTGGGGATCAGCGATAAAGGATCAGGGACCAGGGGTCGCAAATTGAAATCCGCAATCCGCAATCCGCATTCCGCATTCCGCTTGGCCCTCGTTTCTGGATGTTCACGGCCATCGCCACCTTGTTCGCGCTGGGCAATTCTTCCGACGCCTTTGTCTTTCTGCGTGCCAACAGCCTGGGGGAGAGCCTGGTGGGCGTGGCCCTCATCTACGCGGCTTACAACATAGTGTACGCGCTGCTGGCGACGCCGCTGGGTGTATTGAGCGACCGCTGGGGCAGGCTGCCCGTGCTGATCTCCGGGTACGTGGCATTCGGGCTGGTATACGCGGGGTGGGCGCTTGCCACGCAATCGTGGAACGCCTGGGTGCTCTTTATCGTGTATGGCGTCTACACAGCCGCCACTGAAGGGGTAGCGCGTGCGTTCGTGACAGACCTGGTGCCGGTCACGGCGCGGGGCGCGGCCCTCGGCTGGTTCAATGGCCTGACGGGGCTTGCGGCCCTGCCCGCCAACCTGATCGGCGGGTGGCTGTGGGCGTCCTTTACCCCGTCAACGACGTTCTGGTGGGGGGCGTTTATGTCGGCATTGGCGGTGGCGCTCATGATAGCCTGGCTGCCGTGGCTGCGGCGGGGGTATACGCGGTAGTTCTCACCACAGAGGCACGAGGCACGGAGATTTCGAGGTTGTTGAGGAGATGTGATGTCCGATATTAGCCCTCTGGAGACGCACAGGCGGGAGCGCGCCGATCTGCTGGCACGGGCTGTTCATATGCTCGAAGCTGACGAGCGGATCGTTGCTGCCTGGCTGCATGGCTCGATGGGGCGTGGCACGCATGACGATTGGAGCGACATAGACCTCTTTATCGTGGTGGCCGACGAGCAGATGGAGGTTGTGGCGGCTGAGCGCGCGGCGTTCGTGTCGAGAGCCGGCCCACTGCTC
>JBAURA010000240.1:0-11477 GCA_049580985.1 Chloroflexia bacterium | reverse complement strand
ATCCCCAATCCCTAACCCCTTAATCCCCAATCCCTCACTATGGACCTTACCCTGTTTCTGCTGGCTACCCTGGCGCTGAATTTGACGCCTGGGCCGGACATGCTGTACGTGATCGCCAGGAGCGTGGGGCAGGGGAGGCGGGCGGGTGTGGTGTCGGCGTTGGGGATCGGGGCGGGAACGCTGGTGCACATGGGGGCGCTGGCGCTTGGCTTGTCTACGTTGTTGTTGAGCGTGCCGGGGGCTTATGATGCGGTGAAGTATGTGGGGGCGGCGTATCTTGGCTATTTGGGGGTGAGGACGCTGGTGTCCAGGGGCGCGGGAGTGGGTGAGGCGGGTGAGCTTGCGGAGGGCGGACCGGAGGCGGGGGCTAATGGGGTGGACTACTGGGCTATCTTCAGGCAAGGGGTGCTTACGAACGTGCTGAATCCGAAGGTGGCGTTGTTCTTTATCGCGTTCATCCCGCAGTTTGTGGACCCTGGCATGGGGCCTGTGGGGTGGCAGGTGGTGATGCTGGGGTTGATATTCGATACGTCGGGTACGCTGGTGAACAGCGCGGTGGCCCTGATCGCGGGTTCGCTTTGTGATAGGCTGAGGGGTAGCAGACGAGTGTCGAGCATACAACGGTGGTTTACGGGTACGGTGTTCATTGGCCTGGCGGCGCGATTGGTGTGGCCGGGGGAGAGGTAGGCAGGGACGGTGGACGGTGGACGGTGGACGGTTGTCAGTTGTCAGTTGTCAGTTGTCGGTTGTCGGTGGAAGCGGACTTTATCTTGGGTTGGGGTGTGGATTCAACGCAGAGGGAACAGAGGAAAGCAGAGGTTTTTATGGGTTTAGGTTGACTTGGGCCTTCGGGAGATAGGGAGAGGCATGCCTCAATACTGTTGCATTAATCTTGTAGGGGCGGACCCGTGTGGATGCCTGGTTGGAGAGCCGTCAAGATCGGGGTCAGGATAGAGGGCGGACACACGGGTCCGCCCATGCGTATCAAGCTAAGGAAAAGTGACAAAGGAAAGCTCCTTTGGCAGAATGTGATTGCCTAAATCACCACCAAAAGGAGCTTCCTTATGACCAGTGTACCACGCCTTTCTAAGATCATGCAGACTTTGTTGACAGATATCGCCAATGAGAGTGCACACGCAACACGCTTCGTGCAACGCCGCTCGAAAGTTACAGGAGCTGTGTTTGTGCAAGCATTGGTCTTCGGGTGGCTGTCTAACCCCCGTGCTACTCTCGAAGAACTCACCAAGGTCGTTGCCTTGCAGGGAGTTAGCCTTACCCCTCAAGGTCTTGACCAACGTTTTAGCGAGCGGGTTGCCCACTGCTTGTTGCAAGTACTCAACAGTGCTATCCAACAGATGGTATGCGCTGATGGTAATGGTACAACCGCACCCCTCTTGGAGCGATTCGCTGGGGTCTATCTGCATGATAGCAGCGTGCTCACCTTGCCTCGCGCCCTGGCTAAGTTGTGGCCTGGGTGTGGTAACCAAGCTAACCCCAGTGCCACCAGTGCTTCCCTCAAACTCCAAGTGCGTTTGGAACTGCATAGTGGGTCGTTGAATGGGCCACACCTGCAAAGTGGACGTATTCACGATGGGTGCTCGCCTCACCAAGACGTCGATCACATTCAATACGCTCAATTGCCACAAGGAGCATTGCGTATCGCCGACCTGGGTTTTTTCAGTTTGGGAGTGCTGGCACAGTTGCAACGACGAGCGGTATTCTGGTTGACAAGAGTGCATGGTCATACAGCAGTTTTTGACCAGGCTGGAGACCGACGGGAATTGGGAGCTTTGCTGGCTGAACAAGCCTCCTACCAACAGAGCGAGCGGCTCGATATAGCGGTACAACTTGGAGCAATACAGCGACTGCCCTGCCGATTGGTGGCGGTGAGAGTACCTGTAAAGATAGCCGCACAACGCCGAAGCAAATTGCGTCAAGAAGCAAAACGTCGAGGACGTAATGTGAGCAGTGAACGGCTCAGGCAAACTGATTGGAATATCCTTGCTACTAACGTGCCCATTGAGAAGTTGAGCATAGAGGAAGTATTGGTGCTGGCCCGGTCTCGATGGCAGATCGAGTTGTTGTTCAAGTTGTGGAAGAGCCACGGAGGTATAGACGAGTGGCGCACCCAAAACCCTGTTCGTATCATGTGCGAAGTGTACGCCAAGTTGCTGGCAATGGTCATACAGCACTGGTTGTTGTTGATCAGTTGTTGGGCTGATATGTGGGTGGGAGGACGAAGCATGGTCAAAGCGGCAGGGGTGGTACGCCAATATGTGCTGCACATAGCCATAGCCGCTCAATTTGGCAAAGCGCATCGTCTGAGTGAGGCGATACGCTTTGTGCAAAGCTGTATCAGCACGGGCTGCCGCATCAACAAGCGTAAAACCAAACCACATTTCTACCAACTTCTCCATGAGCCTACCCTTGTCTTGGAGCCTTAGCTTGATACGCATGGGCGGACACACGGGTCCGCCCCTACGTTCTACGTTCTCTTTTCTTTAATTCGACAGCATTGAGGCATGCCTCGCCCCTACAATTCGAGCAATTTGCTCAATCGGCTTTGGCTGCTAATTTAGATATATGTCTATTTTGTGGTTTTGGTGTAAACTAGACTATATTACGTTTCAGGAGAGAGCTTACTATGGTTCAGTTCGATGCTTCTCGGTTTTATAAGTACGATGAGATGCGCGGTTTCCTTAGGGAAGTGGAGGAGGCGTATCCTGAGTTGGTATCGGTGTCGGCTATAGGCACGTCGCATGAAGGGCGTGAGATCATGGTGGCGACGCTGACCAATAAGAAGACGGGGGCGGATACCGATAAGCCGGCCTACTGGATAGACGCTAATATACACGCGGG
The DNA here is from genome assembly GCA_049580985.1 of Chloroflexia bacterium. Lineage (GTDB taxonomy): Bacteria > Chloroflexota > Chloroflexia > QHBQ01 > JADMIH01 > JADMIH01. The sequence goes on along the minus strand of JBAURA010000240.1, from coordinate 8,618 downwards.
CGAGGTTACGGGTTGCACGGTGGCGCTCTATACGATCTGGCACTATACGGCCAACTATGGCAAGGACGAGCGCGTGACCCGGCTGCTGAACGATTATTCGGTGTACGTGGTGCCCAGGATCGCGGTGGACGGATCGGAGATGTACCTTACCTCTCCGCACATGTTGCGCTCGTCGGTGCGGCGCTATCCATACACGGAGGACCGCGACGGGTTGTATCCTGACGACGTGGACGGTGATGGGCGCATCCTGCAAATGAGGATAAAGGACCGTAATGGCGCATGGCGCGTTTCCGAGAAGGACCAACGTGTGATGGTGAAGCGCGCGCCGGATGAGTTCGGAGGCGAATATTACAGCTTGATCACCGAGGGGACGATCAACAACTGGGATGGGCACGACATAAAGATGGCCCCGGCGCGGCATGGGCTGGACCTGAACCGCAACTTTCCATACGACTGGGCACCGGAAGGGCAGCAGATGGGCGCGGGCGACTATCCTTTCTCGGAGCCTGAGACGCGGGCGGTGGCCGAGTTCTGGTCTACGCATAGGAACATCAACGGCTTCGTGGCGTACCATACTTATTCGGGGGTCTTTTTGCGACCCTATTCTACGCACCCGGATACGCAGTTCGCCACGCATGACCTGGACGTGTTCAAGCTGATCGGCGGGAGGGCTACGGAGATCACGGGCTACCCTTGCGTGTCGGTGTACCACAACTTCGCCTACGACCCCAAGGAGCCTATGCACGGGGCGATGGACGACTACGCCTTCGACTTCTACGGGTGGTTCGGGTTCACCGATGAGCTTTGGGACGCGCCAACGGCGGCGGGGGTGGATATGAAGGAGGACTGGATCAACTGGGCGAAGCGGCATCCTGAAGAGGACGACTTGAAGATCATGCAGTGGAACGACGAGAAGCTAGGCGGTAAGGGGTTCGAGGCGTGGCGCGAGTGCGAGCATCCGCAGTTGGGCAAGGTGGAGATAGGCGGGTGGGATTACAAGTATGTATGGCAGAACGCGCCCGCCGAGTACCTGCCGGAGATATGCGAGAAGCACTGCGCGTTCACGCTGGCGCACGCGCTGATGTCGTCGCGGCTGGAGTTCATGAGGACTGATGTGCAGGCGCACGGTGAGGGCGTGTACAAACTCGAGGTGGTAGTGGCTAACACGGGCTTTCTACCGACTTACACGAGCAAGCGCGCGCAGGAGCGGAAGGCGGTGCGCCCGATAGAGGTGAAACTGGAAGTGCCGGAAGGCGCGACCATATTGAGCGGCAAAGCCGAGCAGGAGGCGGGACAGTTGGAGGGGAGGAGCAACAAGATATACGGCGGGTGGTTCGCCTCGCGCTCGATCACGGACAACGAGAAGCGGCTGGAATGGGTGGTGCGCGCTCCCGAGGGAGGCATAGCGCAGGTGGTGGTCAAGAGCGACCGTGGGGGCACGGTGCGGGCGAAGCTGGAGCTTGGAGGATAGGGGGTTAGGGATTAGGGGTTAGGGATTAAGGGGTTAGGGGTTAGGGATTAAGAGGTTGTGGGGAGGGGTTTGAAACCCGCTCCTAGGGCAAGCAAAAAGCGAGCGCGCCGCGCTCGCTTTTTGCTTGGTAACAGGATTACATCTTGAGGCGAGGGTCGAGGGCGTCGCGGAGGGCGTCGCCCATGAAGTTGATGGAGAGCACGGTGAGGAGGATGAGGGCACCTGGGAAGAGGATGAGGTAGCCTCGTATCTCCTCAAAGGGATTGATGCTCCTGGCGATGGCGCTGCTGTACTCTTGCGCCCCTTCCAGCAAGTTGCCCCAGGAGGGCACAGGGTCCCTTACGCCCAGGCCCAGGAAGGAGAGGAACGACTCTGTGATGATGAAGTCGCCCACCGCGAGGGTGGCGGCCACGATGATGGGGGCGAGGGAGTTGGGCAGAAGATGCCGGACGATGATGCGGCGGTTGTTGGCCCCTAGCGCCCTGGTAGCCTCGACGAAGTCGAGCGAGCGCAGCGAAAGTATGGAGCCGCGCACGAGGCGGCTTATACTGAGCCACCCGAACACTGTGAGCACTATAATGATAGTGATCACCGTGCCCAGCACCGGACCGAACGCATTTTTCATGATATTCGATTGCTCAAGCATCTTAGAGACGATCAGCAGTATAGGTAATATCGGTAACGCGAGTAACAGGTCCACGAAACGCATAAGGAGGGTATCTACCCAGCCCCCGTAGAAACCGGCCAGCGCACCGACAGCAGAGCCGATGATGATCACCAGGATGGCAGTAACCAGCCCTACGGCGAGCGATATACGGCCACCAAAGAAGAGGCGCGCCATGTTATCCCGGCCTATTCTGTCGGTCCCTAGATAGTGCGTCTTTCCACTCACCGGAGCGGTCCACATGGCGGGCTTGAAGTCGATGCTTGCAGCCAGGGCCGGGTTACGGGGATCCGGAAACAGAGCTTCATTGTCGATCTCCGAATACTTAAATGGTATGATCATTGGCACAATAATGGTCGCCAGGGCGATGATAGACAAGGTGACCAAACCCAGGACGCCCAACCTGTGCCTACGGAAGCGGATCCAGGTGGTTTTCAGTTGCCCTGCCTCTGCCGGGGCAAGATTCTCTCGATCTCGTGTGGTAGTTACTACTGCCATGTGCTTATCCCTCCAGCGCAGTCTTTGCTGCCAGTGTTTTCGAGTTTACGGGGTGCTTCAGAATGTTTCAAATCCCAGGTAAATAGGGTTGGCTGTAATTAGCCGCTCGAGACTAGCTATAGTGAATCCTGGGGTCGGCAACCGCGTAGAGCACATCAGCCAGGATGTTGCAGAAGATGATCATGGTAGTGATGATAAGCAGGAAAGCCATTATCAACGGCACATCCACGAAGTTAATCGCGGTGATGTAGAGCTGGCCCATGCCAGGGTAGGAGAAGATCGTCTCGGTGGCGATAGCGCCGGAGAAGAGGAAGGGGAGCGATAGGGTGACCACCGTGATCACCGGGATCAGAGCGTTGCGGAGTGCGTGGCGCAGGATGACGGTGCGCTGGGCGAGACCCTTGGCCCAGGCCGTCCGCACATAGTCCTGGCGTAGGACCTCAAGCATGGAGGCGCGCACGAAACGCGAGAACTGGGCTATGTTTACGAAGGCGAGCACGGTCACCGGCAGTATCAGGTGATATATACGATTCAGAATGTTGTTTTCCTGGTCGATATCGTAGGCGAAGCCGGTAGGGAGATAGGGCACCCAGGTCCACCCACTTTCGTGCAACTGCTTGGCTAACACCCCCCCGAAAACGATCAGCATGAGGCCCATCCAGAAAGTAGGCATGGAGAGGCCCACGAAGGAGAACGCCGTCACAGAGTAATCCAACCTCGAATACTGCCTGATTGCCGAGAGTATACCTATGGGGAAGGCTATCAGGATCGCCAGGAGCAGAGAACTCATGGTGATCGCGAGGGTGTTACCCAGCCTGCCGCCCATTATATCCATTACTTTCTGGCCCTTGGCTACTTGTAGCGAGTTGCCGAGGTCGAGAGTGAGCACGCCTGAGCCTTTGATGTTCCAGCCAAAGATGTTGACGTTTATCCCTTTTTGAATCATCCTGGTGTTGTCGTTCCGGTCCAACTCTTGCGTGTCCTGGGGATCGAACAACCAGCGAAGGTAGTTGACCGGATACGGCGAATCGAGCTTGTAGGCTTTTTCTATCTGCTTTAGCAGTTTTTCATTCACAGGTCTACTGGTGTCGTTTCGCATTTGCGAAATTTGATCTTGTGGGCCGCCTGGCGTGATCACCAGGATGCTGTAGATCAAAAAGGTTGCCGCAAGGAGCACCAAAAACCCTTGTAGTGTCCGCCGGATCATATATGTCCACATCTGTTTGCCTCCTGCTATGGTAAGTTCGGGACCTGGCTGACTGCCAGCCCTACTCGGGTATGATGGGTGCCTAAGCCTGAATGTGCTGGGTGCCTGGGTGCGCGGGTTTCTGCCTGCTTGAGCTTATGGTGAGAGATCTTCCCCGCCGTGGTTGTCGAAACGTCATATTCGAAAACTACAAGGAGTGTATCAGGTGCAAGTGCTGTATGTCAATGGCATATTTAATACGAATTGCATTCTCGAAAGCGTGCCTAGTAAGGGTGACCATAATTAAGGTCGAACTCATTCTTTGAATTGGTGTCTTGATTATCTGTTATCTGTGACTTGTCAGTGTCCGCTTTGTTATGATCGATTGGCTGCCCACTGGCTTTAGCAGGGCTATCTGCTGAAGGAACCCTAGCGGGAGGGAAAGGCAATATACGGGGGTCGGCCTCCACCGCAACGTTGGCGCGGCTCTCCAGAACGGCATCGGGTGCCGTATATATAGATGGCGGGGAGGTGTGCCGGCCCAGCATGTGCTGTACATTGGCATCCGCGAAGACCAGGAGTAACGCGATAGCTACACCGGCGGGGGCCAGTCTATTGATAGCTACCGGAGTTATTACTTTGCGTATTTGTGCATAGAGCTTCAGTACAGGTACTTTGAACGCTGGCATGTGCCCGTGTGCCCTGGCTTCGTCTCGGCGGCGCTGCCTGATCGCATACATGACTCTGTCGAAGATGCCGGCAGGCGGTTCGGCGCTACCGTACTCAGCCTGCATGGCCCGCCTGATCTCAAGGTCGAGCAAACAGTCTTCGTCGGTCTTGCCCAAGCGCTCTATTCTTTTGCGAAACAAGAACGGTAACATAGCTCATTATCCCGATCAAATGACCACCGATGTGCTCTGTTTTGTATTGAGACCGGTGATCAAGACGGCACACAAGACGCTTCGCAAGCGCCTGGTTGCCTACGTTCACTCTTAACACATGGGATTATTATATTCGGTTCAATCTATTTCGTTCAATCTTTTTGAAGATTTGGGGAAACGATACGGCCCTCGCTCAGAAGAGGTCGGGCCGTATCGTTACTTGAGGGCTAGCGAGCTAGCTTCTCAACTTAAGGGGCGAAGTACCAGGTCGTGATGTTCCAGTACTGCGGGGCAGAACTGTTCGTCGGCTTGACGTTCATCAGCTTGGTATTGTGCATGATGATGTTCGGGCGGGCAGCTATGGGAAGCATAGCAGCGTCGGCCGTCATCTCGGCCTGCACGATAGCCGACTGCTCGGCGATGCCTTCGCGGGTGGACTGAGCGGAGAAGAGCCTGTTGGCCGCATCAACCTTGGGGTTGCTGTAGTGCTGCTGGTTCTGGTTGGCCGGCGCATCCGCTGTGTTCCACTGCGAGGAGTCGTACGGGTCGTAGTTGCTGAAGGAGGTAGAGGTGTAGGCGAACTGGGACAGCTCGGATATACCCGTGGCCTTAGCGCCTGTATCGGTGAAGAAGCCTGCATACTGCTGGATGTCAGCATTCACGCCGACGGCAGCCAGGTCTTGCTTGATAAGCTGCTGAGTAGCCAGGCGGATGGGGTTGTTAGCAGTGGTGCCGTAGATGAATTTCAGGGGCTTGCCCTGGGCGTTCACGCGGGTCTGACCACCGCAGTCGTTGCCGCTGGTGCCGGCGGGGCAGTTCCACCCTGCGGCTACTAGCGTCTGTACGGCCTTAGCGACGTCATATTTGTAGACCGTCAGCTTGTACTTCTGTGCGAGGGCAGGGAACGCCGTGGCGAAGTTCGCGTGCTCGAGGGAGTGCCAAGCCTGAGGCGAGACGGGGCCTTCGAGGGAGCCGGAGGCACCACGCCAGGCGTTCGCGAGGACGCGATCCCTGTTGATAGCGTAGTAGACACCCTGGCGGGTCTTGAGGTCGCCTAGCTCAGCGAAGCCGTCGGCAGCATCCGCCACGCGAGGCTCGAGGCGGTCAAAGGAGATCGCGGGCTGCGAGTTCACTTTGCCACCAGCCGCGATGAGGGCGTTGACGTCATCGGGCGGAACGACTGTGCCTTCGGACTCAATCAGGTCGATTGCGCCGGCGACATAGTTCTGAACCTGGACGGGAGTAGCAACCTGCCTGTTGATGATCCTCTTGAGGGCAGGAGCAGCCGTCAGGTTGTAGTTGGGGTTGGTTACGAGTGTAACGATCTCACCGACCTTGAATTCCTGCACGATGAAGGGGCCGTAGCCTGTGGGCTTCTGGCCTTCGCTCGATTCGGCAATGCTCTCCACGGGGATGTTCTGGAGCTTGTGTGCAGGGTGCACGGAACCAACGAACTGGTAGGCCAGGTCGGTCACGGGGAGCTTGTTGTCGATGAAGGTCTTGAGGAATGACCAGGTGGTCTCAAGAGCCGCCGGGTCTTCCTTCTGTACGCGGGCCTGGGTGGCCTTGGCCTCGTTCAGGGACATCCAGTTGTACACGATGGTGTACTTGTCTGGGTTGTCGGCGAACGAGATCTTGATGCGCGTGGAGATCGACACGGAGTTGGGGTCGTCCAGGATCAGCTTGTGGGAGAAGACAGCGTCGTTGGAGGTGATCTCCTTGCCGTCGGACCACTTGATGCCCTTGCGGAGCTTGTATTTGGTGACCAAGTGGCGGTCATCGCCAGCGCCCACGAAGAATGAACCACCGTTCTCAATGGTCGGGACATACCAGGCGGCCAGAGGGAAGGAGTTCTCTTTGTCATCCAGGCCTACCAGGCTATCCTGGAAGGTAACGGCCCACAGGATACGCTGACCAACGACCGTGCTCTCCTCGTTGCCGAAGAGGCTACCGATCTGGTTGATCTGAGCGGAGCCGGTGACCAGGTCGGTCTTAGCGGTAGCCTGGTTGGCGGCGGGGGCGATAGGCAACTTATCGGCAGCGATAGGGGTTACCTTATGCTGCTGGACGCCCAGGAGGCTAAACTCCACCTCGTAGGGGGCGGCCTTCTCAGGGTGCACCTCGGCGCGTCCGCGCTCGAAGTACTGGGTTAGGAAGGTGCCCTGGTTGTTCGGGTCGGTGGAAGGCTCGTTGAAGGGTTCGCTGAGAGGATAGCCGAACTGCTGCAGGCCACCGTACTTCTGCCAGTACTCAAGGAGCTTGCCCGAAATGGAGTGACCGGTCTCAGGGAAGAAGAGCTTGGTGGGACCAAGGTCACTGGGCTGAGCGATCTTCACGAAAGCGGCATCGGCGGCGTTGCGAACTTTGCCGGTCTGGCCGTCGATGGAGCCGCGGCCTTCCGCGAAGTTAGCGCCGAGGCGGCCGAGGAGCACATCGTAGGGGGCTTTGTTTTCGGGGTGGGCCTCATACTTAGCGCGCTCGAACCACTGGGTGTCGTAGGATTTACCGTCTTCTGTGGAGATTTCGGCACGGCGGTCAGTGATGGGGTAGCCGTTCACATAGACACTGGCCTCATTGCTGCCCTGGGACTGCCATACTTCAAGGAAGCGGCCAGCCACGTTGAAATCACCGATTTTGGTGCCAGGGGTTTGCGCCGCGGCCTGCCTGGCCCCGAAGGGAGCCACGGAGAGGACCATCGCGCCGGCTACGCTAGCGTAAAGAGCCAAGCGGCCCCAATCACGCTTTGTTTCTTTCATTCTTTCCTCCTACCTTATTTGGCATAACCAAAAGGTAATCTAAAGGTTAAAATTCTCACACGGAATTACTTTGCTTGCGACTCTGAGGCTAGACAGGTGTAAAATACTCCCGGCATGCCGTGGGCAATAGGCCGCTTGCGGTTTGATTGTGGCAACATGGTCACAAATTCATATCGCCTGGGGTTTGTGTGTATTCCTCATGCCTCACGGCCACGCGCCACGCTGTATATGTGGTGATGCGTCGTACGTAGAATGCCCATCCACGCTTGCCTGAGGTCCCTACCACCTCCCTTCCAAATGAAATGCACTGGTTGAAATCGATATTAAGTTTTCAGGTGCGACTTATCGGCTTTTATGCCACCTGTCGGGCGCACTTATCCCGCATAGTACCACAAAACGAGGTTTTTGGCAAGTGCTTGTGCATAAAAGCACTTGCGGGCGCGCCGGTCGCGTCTCCTGAGGGGGTTTGCAGGGTACATTTCACCCCTGCACATGTTAATACAACAAAAGTGCCCAAAAGGTTCATTTTTGGCGCCCTGGGCAATGGCCCGCCTGGCCCGCCTGGCACGCCTGGCCCTGTCATACGGCATGATTCGGGTCGTGTTGTGGCGGGAGGCGCAGGATGACGATACTTAATACGGTGTGGTAAGGGATGGGACCCCAGGAAAGGGAATCGTAGCCTCCGGGCAGGTTGTCGCTACGAACAAAGATGTGTCCGGGTGGGACGTGCCAAATACGCATACCCTGGCTATCGTGAGCCGCGAAGTGGTCGGGCCAAAATCCTGGTCTAGATCGTCGAGCGAGGTGACCAATGTGTCGCCCGCAATGCCGATGACGCGCTTGATGAATGGGGTCAGCTTATGTTTGTGCCTATGGTCTCTTGCAGCGGGGAGCCAGGGCCCCAGGGCCAAACCAGCACGATCTGACCGCGACTCAACCAGCGAGCAGGCCACCTGGATAAAGCGAGCACCCGATCACCGTGATTCAGGGTAGGGTACATACTCTGTCCTTGTATAGTGACGACCCTCAAGAGAAGGCGGGCAAACAAGGCGAGCAAGAGGAGAGCGATAAATACCAGGCAAGAGAAGATGAAAATGATACGCCATGCTGTTTTGGAGAGACTCATCATTTTGGGATAAATCGATGGGCGATGACTGTGCAT
>JBAURA010000239.1:0-2807 GCA_049580985.1 Chloroflexia bacterium | reverse complement strand
CCTCCGGGGCTAACCAGATTTTATTTGGGGCGCCATCCACAGGCTTACGCCGTGTGGCTACTTTCTTACGCCCCTCCGGGGCTGGGCGAGGCATGCTTCGCCCCTACATTTGTGTGAACAGGGAGGGCGGACACGTGGGTCCGCCCCTACATCATTTGTCTCGCTGAGAGAGTAATCCTCAACATTCAGAGTCTGTCATGTTTCTGAGGTATCCTCTCCGAATGGTTATTTGTTGATGCTGATCTTGGCCTTTGTGTCGTTGTCGAAGAAGGGGTAGGGGTAGAACTCTAGGAATAGGTCCGTAGCTCCCTTGTCTACTTCGTAGGCTATGTCGCCGGTAACTTTATCGCCTTGTGCGAGGGGGTTCGGCTTCTCGCTGTCGATAGGGTTGGACATCTCGGCGAAGAAGCTCTGGTCATTCTCGGTGCCGGCGGCGTCGACCAATTTGAACATGAGCAGGCTGGAAAGGTTTTGAGGCTCGGCCTCGCCTACGTTTTCAACTGTGATATTGACGATAAGGTACTCTTTGCCCTCAGGTGGGGATGCGAAGTCGCTTCCACTTGACCGCTTGATATTGTTGAGCGTGATCCTGGACCACCCGACATCTACAGGCTCGCCCAGGTTGCCCTCGTGGGTCTGGCCGTCGCCGCCAGGCAGGCCGGGGATGGTAGGGATGGCGAACGGGTCTTCGGTAGCCTCCGCCGCCGGGGTTTCGTCGGCTTCGGGAGTGTCTTCAGCGACGGGAGTTTCCTCGATCTCCTCGGTAGGCTCTTCGATAGGCTCTTCCATCATGGCGCGCATCTCGTCGGTCACGGGCACCTTGATAGAGGGGTCGTTATGCCTCGTGATCTTCATCACCATATTGACGTCGAGCCTGGGTATGGGTGTGGGCTTCACACCACCGGGCGTGGGGGTGCCGCCGAAGCTGGCGAAGGCGCGTGCAATCAATTCGAAGAAGGCGGCCATATTCAGGTTGTACTCTACACCGTAGAGCTTCTTGCCCGCTTCGTCGATGAGGAAGCCGCCGCCGCCGAGGTCCAGATCGCTCACGTCGATGCCCGCCATGCCTTCTTCGCCGGCCATCTTGGCCAGGTCGATATCGTAAGTAAAGTGCTTGACCCTGACGCCGTCTACCTGTACGTCACCCACGTACTGCAGGTTCGAGGCGGCTTCGACGAAGGTGTCGATATCCTTTAGTGGGTTGCCGCTGGTTATCATATTTTCAGGGTTGAGCACCGCGGTCGGGTCGCTTGAGTCGTCAGCTGATTCTTTCTGGAGTTCGTATTCGCCGTTCGAGTTTTTGACGAATACGGTGTTACCGACCACGATGTTCTCGAAGGTCTCATCGCCCATAGTGCCCCTGGCATAGACCATGTCCGGGGCTTCGTAGTCGCCCTCGGACTTCATGGGCTGCGTGATGAACGTGGACGGCTCAACTTCGATCTCGAAATGGTAGCTCGTAAGCTGCTTCGTTTCGGCCAATACTTCATCGATCAGATTCTCTTCGTCATTTGTCGCCGCCCTGCTCGACGGGGTAGGCGTGGAAGGGGGTTTGGGGGTCGAGGTGGGGGCTACGGGAGTGGCAGTAGGGGCAGTAGGGACAGGATCACCGCAGGCCGATAGCCCTATCGACACCAGCAGGAGCAAGGCAGTAATTAGCGACAAGGCTCTAAACCGTTTCATATATCCTCCTTTGGAAATAGCCAACAAAGCGCCACGCACGTTCGACATGCATGGCACGCTTATTATAACACGAAAAAAGCCCGTTTCGCCGATCTCATCAGGGGGTGGCAGCGCTTCTGAGCAGGGAGAGGAGGGCCGGGTGAAGCTCCGCGCCGGCGGCAACGGCGCTGCCCCCGCCTGACAACCGGCGCTCGCCATGCCAATCGGTGACGATCCCTCCCGCTTCCTCGATCAGGAGGAGGGCAGCGCCTATGTCCCACGGCTGGAGGCTCAGGTGGTAGTAGGCATCGAGCCTGCCGACGGCCACGTAGGCGAGCGAGAGGGCCGCGGAGCCGAGGTGGCGCACCTTGCCGACGCGCGGTTGCACCCATGCTATAAGCTCGACCATGCGGGTGGAGATGTCGGGGCTGTGGCCGATGTCGTACGCTACTATGGCCTGCCCCACGTTGCTCCTGGTGGTTGTGCGTATCGGCTGGCCGTTGAGAGTAGCGCCCCCACCCGCGCGAGCCGAGAACAGTTCGTCGTGCAAGGGATCGTAGATCGCACCGGCGAGGACCCGGCCCGATTGCCGGTCGGCGACGGCTACCGACACGCACCAGAAGGGTATCTGGTTGGCATAGTTGTGCGTGCCGTCTATGGGGTCCACCATCCAAACGAGGTCGTGCTCGGCATGCTGAGTGCCGGACGCGCCGCTCTCCTCGGCGAGGAAGGAGTGATCAGGATAGCGGCTGCGCAGGATGCCGAGGGCCGCCTCTTCGGCGCCGTGGTCGTACTGGGTGACTATGTCGGTGCCGCCCTTGGAGGTGATTTCGAGCACGCCACGGTAGCCTTCGAGGGCCACGGCACCGGCTGCCAGGGCTGCTTGCTCGGCGGCTGCTTGCAGGTCGGTGAGAGACTCAGGGGGCACTGGTGGGGTTGGGGCCTGGGGGCGTGGAGGCAGGCTCGGCGGGCGCGATGGTGGTCGGCTCAGCTTCGGGCGGGGCCGTCTGGTCGATGCCGGGGAGGGGCACGTCGGACGGCAGGCCGCTGGTGCAAGGCGGGTTGTTGGTGACGATGAAAGTGAGCAATATCTGCACGTCGTAGCCGGCGCGCGTATCGCAGATCCACTTGATGAAACCCTCGGT
>JBAURA010000238.1:0-7441 GCA_049580985.1 Chloroflexia bacterium | reverse complement strand
GGCCGGCACCCATCCTTTGCTGGGCCGTCGGCTGCGTTCGGCGCAGCTAATATTCGAGGCCGAGCTTAGCGCCAATTCCCCAGCCTATCTGGGCGAGCATCTTGTGGCTGGGGCGGCCATTCTACCTGCGGCGGCCTATGTGGAGATGGCTTTAGCAGCTGCTACCCAGGCACCAGGGTCTGGACCATACAGCCTGACAGAGCTTGAGTTGCAAAAGGCGCTGTTCCTGCCAGAGAGCGGGACCCGGACGGTGCAGGTAACGCTCTCTCCAAACACACCTGGCGAGCAACAATTCCATCTCTACAGTTGCCCAGGGGGCATGGACCAACCGCAAGCGCTATGGACCCTACACGCCACGGGCAAGCTTCAGCATGACCCTGTGGACCCGTCATCTCCTGCGCCGGGGCCGTCTGTGGAGGAGATCCAGGCTCGGTGCGCGGAGCAGATTTCGGGCCGCAATTTCTATCTCAAGCTGCATGACCAGGGCCTCCAGTATGGCCCCGTTTTCCAAGGGATCGGGTGGCTGTGGCGGCGTGATGGGGAGGCGTTGTGCCAGTTGGAGGTCCCCCGGACATTGAGACCGGAGATGGAGGTCTATCAAGTGCACCCGGCAATCCTCGATCCTTGCTTTCAGGTGCTTGCCGCCACGTTGCCTCTTAAGGCACTGGAAGGTGGAGGTGTTTTCCTGCCGGCAGGTATCGGTAGGGTGCGGGTTTATGGTCGCCCCACCGGTCACTTGTGGGGCCATGCACGTCTTCAATCAAGCATTGAGAGCAACAGCAACCTGGCCGAGGGCGATGTACATCTGCTGGCTGAAGATGGGCGTACGCTTGCACAGATTACGGGTCTGCGCCTCCAGCGCTTGAGCCTCGACACGCAACCCGGTAATAAGGGAACAGGCGGGCTGACACGGGAGGCATTCTTCGCAGTGGAACCAGAAAGGCGCTTGCGATTGCTGGAGACATACCTTCAGACCGAGCTTGCACGGGTACTGGAAATCGAGCCTGCCCAGATCGGTCTCCACCAGCCCCTCAGGTCGATAGGACTGGATTCTCTGCTGGCAATCGAGTTGAAAAGCTTGATAGAAGCGAGTCTGGACGTAAAGCTGCCCCTGATGAGCCTCTTCGAAGAGCCTACTATCTCACGGCTTGCCAACCAGCTGCTTCAGCTACTGTTAGGACATGAACGCCGAACAGTGTAGGCAAATCATTCAACGTCATTTCCCCGTCAATTCTCTCTGGAACTTCTATCTTACGGTAAAGAATCGGTGGTTCTGATATACTGAGTAAGATATTTATATAAGGAGTAAAGAGTTGGCGAACGATGATTCCGGGCAGGCGAAGCGGCCTGTAGAGATAAACGATTTGTATCGCATCCGGTTGGTCGGCGACCCACAGGTATCGCCCGATGGGGAAACTGTAGCGTTCGTGCAGACGCGCCTGCGGAAGAAGAAGAACGACTATGCATCCAACATCTGGCTGGCGGCGGCGGATGGGACCGGCGAAGCCCGTAAGTTCACCAATAGCCCGAAACGCGACATGGTACCCAGGTGGTCGCCCAAAGGGGATGAGATAGCGTTCCTGTCCACTCGGTCGGGCAAGCCGCAGGTGTGGGTGATACCGGTGGCGGGAGGCGAAGCGAGGCAGATAACGTTCGCCAAACGCGGGGTAGGCGAATTCGCATGGTCGCCCGGCGGAGAGTGGATAGTGTTCGCCACGCAGGTGGACAGCGAGCTTGACAAGAAATGGGCCGAGCAGGCGAAGCGGGAAGGCAAGAAAGATGGGGAGGGAGGCGACAGCGAGAACGTCCAGCCCGGACAGGCCGGGTCGGGCGAGGGCGCGACGCCGAGTTTGCCCTCGGCGGGCGAATGGGACGAAGACGAGGAGGAAGAGAAGGATGCCGAGGACAAAGGCGATCACGCCTATGTGATCACTCGCGTGCATATCAAAGGTGAGGGGCAGGGCCTCCTATTGCGCCGCACGCACCTGCACATCGTGCCGAGCAAGGGCGGCAAGGCGAAGCAACTGACCGAGGGCGATTGGGATGCCGGGTCGCCGCGCTGGTCGCCCGATGGGAAGCAACTGGCCTACCTGGCGAACAGGGAACCGGACGCCGAGCTAAACAGCATCGTCGATATATGGGTGATGGAGATCGACGGCGACGGTAACAAGGGCGAGGAGCGCCGGGTGACCAGGCACGATAGCTCGGTGGCGGTCATGGACTGGCTGCCGAATGCCAAGGGGTTCGCGGTGTTCGCGCACAGCCGGGTGAAAGAGGGCGCGTTGGGCACCAACTGGCAGGTGTGGACGATAGATATGGACGGCGCGATCACGAAGCTAACCGAAGGGTTGGATCGCACAGTGGGGTCGTGGATCAACTCGGACTTGTGGGCAGGCAACGGTGAGCTACGGCCACACTTCAGCCAGGATGGCGAGACTATCTATTTCATGGTAACGAATGAGGGCAACGCGCACATATATTCCGTGCCTGTAGCCGGCGGCGAGGTCAAGACGGTGGTTGGCGGCAACCGGCAAATACTGTCCTTCGGGGTGGCCCGCGAGGGACTGACTTTCAGCGCGGCGCAGTCGGGACACCCGGTGGACATCTTCTACGCCCCCTTCGATGGCTCAGAAGAACGACACATCACGCGCGTGAACCGCGACGCGGAGGCCGAGCTAGACCTGCGCGAAGCGCGAGAGTTCTGGCTGGATCGTGGGAACGGGGTGCGCGTCCAGGGGTGGCTGCTGATGCCACCTGGGTTCGATCCTTCCAAGAAGTACCCGCTGGTGTTCCAGATCCACGGCGGGCCGCACGTGTCTTATGGCGAGGCTTACCTGCACGAGTTCCAGATGCTGGCGGCGCGCGGCTACATCGTCATGTATACCAACCCGCGAGGGAGCCAGGGATACGGGCAAGAGTTCTCGGACGCGATCCTGAACGACTGGGGCGGCGTGGACTACGACGACTTGATGGCGTGCGTGGACTGGGTGGTGCAACAGGGCTATGTGGACGAAGATCGCATGGCGGTGGCCGGCGGATCGTACGGCGGGTATATGACCGCCTGGGTGATCGGGCACACCCAGAGGTTCAAGGCGGCGGTGGCGATGCGCCCCTGCGTGAACCTGTACAGCGCCTGGGGGTCGGGCGACTTTACCTGGGCGCTGTGGTCGTGGGAGTTCCAGGGCAACCCGCGCGAGAGGACAGAGCTATACCTGGAGCGGTCGCCTATCACTTACGCGGACGAGATGCACACGCCGCTGCTGCTGACGCACGCGGAAGACGATTTCCGGGTGGACATCGAGCAGTCGGCGGAGCTGTATATGGCTTTGCGGACGATGGGGCGCACAGTGAAGATGATACGCTTCCCTTCGGGCGGGCATGATATATCGAGGTCAGGCAAACCGTCGCTGAGGATCGAGCGGTTGGAGTATATCGCGGAGTGGATCGACCAGTATATAGGAGTGACGAGTGACGAGTGACGAGATGAGCACGGAATACCACCCGGACAATAAATTGTCGGGCTACGTAAACGAAGTCCGCCTTCGCGGACTGTCTCTCCAACTACATTACGCTCTATAAGCACGAAATGTTGGGGAGAGTAGTCCGCGAAGGCGGACTTCGTTTACGTAGCCCCCGATTTTAATCGGCGGGTAAGCTCAACGAAGACGCCATTGCTAGATTACCTCATTACTCTTCATGAATCGCCGGGTAATCTCCACAATTCTGCGATGTGTAAGGCGAATTGTAAGTCTGGACACTTGCCTTTGCCATCTTTGCAAGTTACTCGACGTGGAGTACCAGGCCATAGGTAACGTTGCTTGTGCCGCCCGAGGGGTCGGGCCATGTGACGGTGACTACCAGGGCGTATACACCTGTGGGCAAACCCTGGGGGAGGGCGAGGCTGAACGGCCTGCCGGGTAGATTGTGTGCTGAATAGATAGGTTGTGATTGGGGAGTAAACATGAAGGACTTGTCCAGCGGCAGGTATAAGTCGCCGGGGAGAGGGTAGAGGTCCGCCGAATAGGTCTGGGGTGTGAGGCCTGCGTGCGGATCGGGGCCATATTGGGAGCGAAAGGTGAGAGTTTCGTCGGGGTGGGTATCTAGCGCGAAGGTGGGCAGGCTCACTCCGGGCGCTTCGTAGCACTGTTTGGCCCAGCAGTATGAGCCACGATAGGCCAACTGCGCGCCTGCCTGCCCCATTATCGCTAGTTGTGGCGGCGCGATTTGGCCCGGCTTATCCGCGTGAGCAAGCGGGGTGTACAGCCTGACATCCTCTTGTGAGTCGGCTAACAGCCAGCGCGTCCCACTGTAAGCAGCGACCTCGATACTACCTTGAAGGTTGCCCCGGCTGTCGGTCGTCAGCGAAGCAAACGGCTCGGGCGGTCCAAAGTCAACAATGCCCTCGGAAGGGTCCCGAGGCGGGTAAAAGGGCGGTTCGTGACTGAAGAAGACCACCGTTTGGCGCGGCCAGCCCGCACCGCTTACCAGTAGATGCTTTCCATCCTGCTTCCATTCGTAGCCTATCCAGGCATTTGAGCTTGAAATCGACAGGAGGGTGGCGGAAGTGGCTGTGAGGCCGTCCACCGAGGGTTTGCTTTTGATCGATAGATGCACACCTACGTCCAGCAGAGCAGTATTAGCCGGTGTGCCGTCGTTATACGAGAGGCGCGTGCCATTGCGGAATTGGACGCGCCAATGCGTTCCATCGAGGTCGCGTATCGTGAGGGTGTGGGAGCCGGTTGTGTTCGCGCTCTCCATTCCTACCAGGGTGCCCGCGAATTCGGTGGTAGCCGCGAGTGGGTCGCCGTCAAAAGGTAGGGCGACCGAGATCCCGCCTGCCTTGGCGCGCGCCCTGAGGTAAGCGCCGGACTGTACCGCGCTCATCAGTGGCGACGTGGGCAGCAAGAGGGCCGCGAAACGACCTGTGTTGTCTGCTGTTATGTCAACTGGACCCAGGAGGGAAGTGTCTGCGCCGGCAAGTTTGATCTCCATACGCACTTCCGCCGAGGAAGGCCAGTTGTAGCCCCGGAAGGAGATGCCATTGGAGGCTACTTCAGCGGCGATGGCGGGGGTTGGAGACGTGTCAGAGTAGCGCCAGTCGTAGTATGCGCGGCCCACGTTCGCCATCTCGACGCGCCACTCCGGCGGGTTACCGGGGTTGTACGTCAGCGCGCGGCGCTCGTAGAGTTGGATAAGAACCGTCGCGGGCTTACCGCCTACCAGCACATCGGCCCAGTACGCTTCGGTGATGGGCCTGCCGAGGACGTAGAGAGGATCGAGCAGCCGCCCCTCTGTTATGCGGCCATTTTCCAGCACTGGCCCCGACTGTGCCATCCAATCGCTGAACGCGGCGGGCACGTTATGCTTCGATACTTCGTCATAGTATGCGATAGTGAACGGCCTGGGGTCGCCGGAAAGGGTGAAGGGAGATAGTGCACCATCGTGCGAGATGCGGTTTGACAGAGGCTTGCCGATCAAGGCGGGCACGGGGGCGGTGTGGGCGGCGAAGGAGGCGTAGGTGGGGGCCTCCAAGCTACCGGCATCGCCTGAGACTGGGACATTGGCAGGTGACCGCGATTCGAAGCTGGAGTTGCCCGTTTGAGCCTGGCCCGTAACCATTTCGTTGACGAGCAGGCCGCTGGTGACGAACCAGGGTGACGAGCGGTCCGCTGTAGGATCGTTCACCTCCATACGGCCTTTGTCGAGGTATTCAACGAGGCGCAAGCCGGTGGGAGACTCAGCATATGGCTCGTTTGCCACGGCGAATGGGACGGGCCCCCACACCCACGAACGGTTAGCCGCCTGCATAGCAAGTGGGCCATCGGCTCTCGCCCAGGCATCGAAAATAGCTCGGTCGGCCTGCCATTCGGTGGGCCAGGCCAATGCAAGGGTTTGGGCCTGGGCAGGCCGCCCATAAGGTATGAGCGCAACTAATAGCAGAAGCGCAACAAAGAGGCGATGCATACTCTGAAGAATTACGATTTACAACCGTCCACCGTCCACCATCCACCATCCACCATCCACCGACAACTGACAACTGACAACTGACAACCGTCCAAATATAGCACATTTTGCACGCGGGCAAGACGCTGTGCTATAATTCGGGCGTCGAGAGCCTGAGATAACCGACCTGCGGAGATGGATATGCTTCGCGGTGCCAGCATAGGCGTCAACACCCCGGCACGAGCACAGGCCGAGGCCGTCATGGCCTGGGTCTGCGCGGGAGTATTGAGATGCTAGACAGTACAGGCACAGGGCGCATCGAATACGAGGATGTATTGCGCGCCCTCGGTTACTTCATAGACCAGAACAACCTCAGCGAGATCTGCATTGTCGAGTTGCGCGAGGGGATCCTGGTACGCGGGATAGCCAAGATATCCAACCGCAGCGGATTCCAAACGCTGTCGGAGTCGTTCTTGTTCACCAACGAGGACATAGAGCGCATCGTCAACGAGGCCCACGCCCGCCGCGAACAGGCCCAACCGCAGCCGGAGCAACGGAAAGGACTGTTTGGGCGGTGAAGATGACGAATGGGGAGTAAAACGTAAAACGTGAAACGTAAGACGAAACCGCCAAGAAGCCAAGGGCACCAAGGTTCGCCAGGTTTTATTGTGAATGTTATGTAGTCACGTTTCACGTTTTACGTTTCACGTTTTACGTTTTACTCACTAAGAAAAAGGAGCGAATGTACAAGGGCCTGACACTATCTGTAGTCATTCCCTGCTTTAATGAAGAGCACGGGATCGCGGCGGTCCTCAAAGGCATGCCTGATTACGTGGACCAGGTGGTGGTGGTAGACAACAATTCCACCGACGAGACCGGGCGGATCGCGCAGGAACTGGGCGCGGAAGTGGTCTTCGAGACGAAGAAGGGCTACGGAAACGCTTACCAGGCCGGGCTGCCACGCGCCACGGGCGATATAGTCGCCACCGCCGACGGCGACGGCACCTATCCCACCCACTCTATCGGACCGATCATCGACTACCTCCTTGAGAACGGGTACGATTTCGTGTCGGCGAGCCGGTTTCCGCTCCGCAACCCCCAGGCTATGCGCTTCCGCAACGTGCTCGGCAATATGATATTGACGTGGACGGCGCGCGTCCTGTGGTTCCGGTGGTTCGCCGACTCGCAGTCCGGGATGTGGGTGTTCAAGCGCGATGTGCTGAAGAAGATCCGGCCCACGAGCGGCGGGATGCCGTTCTCCGAGGAGATCAAGCTCTTGGTGGTGGACAACCGGAAGCTGAGGCTAGGTGAGTACCACATCGACTACCACGAACGTATAGGCGAGACGAAGCTGTTCGCCTGGAAAGACGGGTTCGAGAACCTGCTGTTCTTGTACAAGCTCCGGCTGCGGCGGACGCCGTTGGGTAGGCTATTGCGTATTGGTCAGGGATGACGGTAGTCGGTAGTCGGACGTATCGGCTAATGGATAGCGATAATC
>JBAURA010000237.1:0-6682 GCA_049580985.1 Chloroflexia bacterium | reverse complement strand
GTCGAGGGGTGCGGGCTGCTCGGCCACCGTCGGCAAGGGCCTCCGCCCCACCCACGAGGGCGAGCCTTCGGGCCAGGGCGCGGCCTTCCGCCAGTTCGGCCCCACCAAAGTAGCTATCTTCACCGTGGTCAACGCGGTTGGCGCGATAGTAGACCGCCAGGGCCGCGTCGTTCGGGGCAACCTCCACCCCGCCACTGGCAAACGCCACCACCTTGTCGAAGGACTAGAGCACAACGAGCATACACAGGAAGCCGCGCCCGCACCCACCCCCGGCAACACCACTCTCACCGTAGTCGTCACCAACCAGCGCCTCAACGCCGACCGCGGCCTCGCCTGGTCGTTGCGCCAGTTCGCCCGCCTGGTCCACACCTCCATGGCCCGCGCCATACAGCCCTTCCACACGGTCTACGACGGCGATGTCCTCTGGGCCGTCAGCACCGGTGAGGTAGACAACCCCGTCCTGAACGACGTTGCCCTGGGCGCGCTGGCGAGTGAAGTGGCATGGGATGCGGTACTGAGTTGTTATGATATCTAGAGTCGTAAGCTTACCCACAAAAAGAGTAGTGCCTGCGCAGCATGGCTACCGGCGCACAAACAGCCGCACGTGATACTCCCCGGCGTCGTCAGCGTCAGTTGTGGCCTCATACCCCGGCAATCTTCGGCGCAGATCTTCGGCGAGAGATTCATTCTCCTTACTCACAAAGTACACAGGTGGCCTGCCGTTTACGATGGCCGATGGGCCAACGTAGCCTAAAGGCATGAACGTATATCTTCCTCGTAGGTCGGGATACATCCTCAGCAATACCTCGATGTTATCGTCCGGCTTCGGGGCCACCTCTACAATCGTGTTCTGCGGGTGTTCCTGCAAAGCTTTTATCAGCATGATCTGGCGGTTTGCACCCACCAGGGCCGGCGTATCTACCAGTAATTGCTTCAAATTGACTAGGGGGATCGCCACGGCCAGGCCCACGACCAGCACGACCCCGGCCACCCTGGCATCTAACTTGAACCTGCTCGTGAGGGTCCCCGCTACAGCCTGGGTGCCTAAGCCCGCCAGTAGCGCCACGGCAGGCATCACGAAGAGGAGTCGCGTTAGCGAGGGCTGGGGTAGATAACCGGTCACCGCTACCAACACCAGGCCAACGGCAAACCAGATCGCCAACAGCCGTTCCGGGTAAGCTTTCAGCCTGAACAACGCCACCCCAAGCCCCACGACGAGGAGCGCGCCCGTTACGTAGTCGGCGAGCGGTCCACCCACGAAATGGTGCCGCCACTGCTGGTTGTCCCAGAATATGGCGATTGATTTCACCAACGCCTGTTGCGCGACCTCAAGCACGCCTCCGGGCGGCACTTGCCGCACACTGTTGTTCAGCGCCTGGTCCGTCAAGTAGTCCAGGGGTGTCAGAATCAGCCCAGGCGTGACAACTGCCACGAAACCGAGAATCGGCAATGCTATCGCGGTCCAGGCGCGGCGCGAAAACTTTACAAGCAGCGCCATCAACAACACTATCCCCGCGATGGGCCACGACAACGTCGCGGCTATGAACGTGTAGAAGCACATCCCCAGCGCCGCCCCCAGGCCGAACAGATAGACCGCCCTTTGCGTGCGCCACGCCAGCGCCAGCATCAGGATCACCAGCGTTACCCAGAACACAATATGCACGTTGTTGTAACCGATACGCCCAAAAGCCATGACGTAGTGATTGGTGCCCAGCGCCAACCCTGCTACTATGCCTGCCACCCGCCCCATCAACGCCGTGCCTGCCAGGAAGGCCAGTGGGCCGGCCATGCCGAGCATCATCACCTCGCTCATGCGCCAGCCGAACACATCCACGCCGAAAAGGTTCATTCCAACGCTCTGCCATGCGCTGTCCATCACCGGGTGGATGCTGTACACGCCGCCTTTCAGGCTGAATACATTCCAGGGAATCCGGTCCCACGCGATATCGGTAGCTAACCCGTAGAACGACCCCTCGTCTCCAATCCAGGCGAAGTTCCACCGGGTCAATTGGACCATGTTGATCGATACGACAACAGCCGCGATCAACGCGCTGATGCCCGCATCCGCGAGCCGGAAGGTAGGTTTTGCGCCCCTGCGCCCCCGATCCAGCCGGTTGATACCGAAAGCCAGCGATGCCAGTCCGGCGACAAACAACGCGAAGTCCCAATGTGTATACTGCCCGGCAAGCAGGTGCCAGTAGATCAGGCCGAAGCAAATAATCCCCAGGCCCAACGCCATCAGGCCATATCGCTCAAGCCTCAAAGCAGGCGCATATATGCCCTTGCTCTGGGTGGGCATCACACCCCTGCCCACCCAGCCTGCTAGGATCGCGCCTAACAACGCGACTACCCCACCCACCAGCAAAGCGCCAGGATTAGCCACGTATTTTGACAGCCAGTCGCGCGCCCCGAAAGGCAGCCATGCGAACTTATCTGTGCTGCCCATCAGCGCCACCCCGCAGGCGCACAGCCCCACCCCCAGCAGGAATACGCTCCCGGCGGCAACCCCGCGCCAGGACTTGCCTTCAGAAGAGGGCAAGTCCTGGGGGAGGTCTTCGATGTATAGAGGGGTCGTGTTAATCTTGCGCCCTACTCGACAATCCGCACGAAACTCCTGCCGGCCTTCACCACCATCCCCGCCACAGGCTTCACCATCTGCGCGCGGTCGGTCACCCGCTCGTCGTCCACGCGCACGCCGCCTTGCTCCACCAGCCTCTGCGCCTGCTTGCGGTTGGGGGCCAGCCCCGTGTTTATCAGCAGATCGAGTATGCCGATCTCGCCTTCATCAGTTGCCTTGGCTGAGAGGGCGCGAGCCAACGACACCTCCGGCACGTCGCTCGGCAATCCCCGCTGCTGGAACTGCGTCTCGAAGTCGGCTTGGGCGCGGTCGGCGGCTTCCTGGCCGTGGTACAGGTTCACGATCTCCCACGCCAGGCGCTTCTTGGCCTCCATCGGGTGCACCGTGCCGTCCTCAAGCCCCTTGCTGGTGCGCTCTACCTCGTCCATTGGCATAGTCGTCACCGACTCCATGTAGGTCGGGATCACATGGTCGCCCATCGACATGATCTTACCGAACTGCTCGCGCGCTTCGTCCAGAATCCACACCGCATTGCCCCACGACGTCGACATCTTGCGCCCGTCCGTGCCAGGGATCATCTGCATAGTCATCACGCCCTGCGGCGGCTGCCCGAACTCCTCCTGCAACTCCCGTCCGGCCATCAGGTTGAACAACTGGTCGGTCCCTCCCAATTCCAGGTCCGAGTTGATCGCTACCGAGTCGAACCCCTGCATCAGCGGGTACATTATCTCGTGCAGCCCGATAGGCTTGCCCTGGTCCCACCTGTCCGAGAAGTTCTCGCGCTGTATCATCTGCGCCACCGTGAACTTGGAGGCCAGCCTGATCAGGTCCTTCAGCCCCAGCTTCAGCAGCCAGTCGCCGTTGTACCTGAACTCCACATGCTCCAGGTCGAGCACCCGCCCCACCTGCTCCTTGTAGGTTGCCATGTTCTGCTCGATCTGCTCCGAAGTCAGCAGGGGCCGCTCCGTGTCCTTGTCCGAAGCATCCCCCACCAGCGCCGTACCGTCCCCGATGATCAACACCACCTGGTGCCCCGCCCTCTGGAACTGCCGCAGCTTGAACAGCGGCACCGACCGCCCCACGTGCAGCAGCGGTCCCGTAGGGTCGATCCCCAGCTTCACGCGCAGCTTCCGCCCAGACCTCAGCGCCTTCTCCAACTCATCCCGCACGATCACATCCACCACGCCCCGCGTCATGATCTCGTGCACGGTCGCATCGCTGGTGTCCACGCCATGCCATCTTTCGGCCTCCTCCATCCTCACGTCCGACCGCACCTGCGCCTCAGCCTCCAACGCGCTCAATTCCTCGGCCATCTCCGCCGAAGCCTCCACCGCCATCTCCTCGCGCTCCTCCCGGATCTCCGCGTGCAGCTCCTCCGGCCCAACGGCTGCTCTATTGTCCATCGTCTCTACTCTCCTTTGATCTTTAAATGTCAGATACTAGACGTTAGAAACCCATATACTCTGTGCCTCTGTGCCTCTGTGGTTCAACTCATAAACCTGAGCGGTGAATCAAAAAGAGCCTTGCCGTCAATGCGACGGACAAAGCCCCTGCTTCGTGTTACCACCGTTGCTTCGCGCAAGCCTCACAACTTACGCCTCTGCTGGTCTCTCGCGTTTCGCGTTTCGCGCCTCGCGTCCCGACCCCTCGCTATAACGGGCGCACCCACCAGGCTCCCGAAGATGTAATTCGCTCTGTGGTCACCAGGGGTTCGCAGCATCCACCCCCTCTCTGCCGGCTCTTCCGCATCGCTACTGGCTCTTCGCTCTTCGCCTGCATATCTTCTATTGTTCCCGCCATTATATGCCATGCGCCGCGCCCAGGCAAGGTACGCCAGACCTATCTCATCTACGTCTCCTTACCGACGCTTGCCACCCCTCTTCGTCTGCCTGTATACTGGCCTTCATACCAAAGAATTACCCCAGGAGAAGCGTGTGAGCATACCTACGCAAGAAGATGCCCATCTGATGGTCGAGCTGTTCAAGTTACGGCTTAACTCGTATCTACAAACGTCGGAGCGGTGGTTCAACACCACGTTCCAGCCAGGCACGTGGGCCGAAGTGCAAGAGAAATACGCCAAAGGGAGCGATGAGTGGCACATGTTGGTCACCGTCCTCGGCTACTGGGAAATGGTCGGCGCTCTCGTCGACCAGAACCTCCTCAGCGAAGACCTCCTCTTCGACGCCATAGAGAGCATGGACTTCACCTGGGAGCGCCTCAAGGAGTGGCTCCCCATCATACGCCCCGATGTCGGCCCCGACGTATGGGAGAATATCGAGATATTAGCCAACCGCCAGCAGAAATGGCGCTACACCAGGATACCAAAAGCGCTACGACCGTAATGTTAGTTGTCGGTTGTCAGTTGTCGGTTCCTGACTTAAGCCCCACGCTACCATTGTCAACTCCAAACCGACAACTGACAACTGGCAACCGACAACCGGCAACCGACAACTGATAACTGACAACCGACAACCGACAACTACCCCCCAGTTGGCACGAACACCCGGATGTGGCTCAGCGTCTTATAACCCAGGCGCTCGTACAAGGGCTGGCCTTCGTTGGACGCCAGCAGCATGCTGTGGCGGTAGCCCAGCGCGCGCGCTTCCGACAGGATGTGGTGCATGAGCGTGGCCGCCACGCCCCTGTGCCTGTACTCGGACAGCGTGCCCACGTTCCACACTCCCGCCACCCCGTCTGACAGCACCAACGACGCCGTGCCCACGGGCGTGTTGCCCAGCCATCCCAGGTAGTGCCGCACGTATTCTATCCGCAATGTGCGCTCCCCCAGCACCAGGTTCACTTCCGCCATGCTCAGGTGGAACACCGCGCTCAATATCCTGCGAAACACCGACAGTGGCACTAACGAGTCTACCTGCCTGACCCACACCTCGTGTGATGCCGGCGGTTCGCTGCCCTGCTCCCCTTCGAGCCACATAGCGGGCATGCTGTCGTACTCGGCATAGTTGAAAGGGAAAAGCATATCGGCGGCGCGCGGCACCAGCGCATCCAGCGTCATGATGCTATACGGGCGGCCTCTGTGTCTGAAATACCGCTCGATCAGGTTGATTGTAGAAGGGCAGAAGAGCGACTCGTCCAGGATGGCCGCGCCGTTGAACACCGGCACATAAGACGTCGAGTACCAGCAGAGCGCCCCGCCCACGTCCTCGCTCGACCCGCCGTCCGCCGCCAGCGACAGGCTGCGGAACCCCGCCGCCGCCGACTTAGCCAGCAGCAACAGCCGCTCGTGGTACTCTTCCCCCGTAATCGGGCCGACCGCGTCTTGCATGCTATCTCCGATAAGTGCTCCTTAAGTATATCATCAGGGTGGCTGTCCCATCCCAGGAAGTGTGCCCTGAGCTAATATCTGTCGTCCCTTCTGGACTTTCTCCTTCGCAGTCGCCACAACACCCCCACCGGATACCCCATCATCTTGGCGATGTCGCCCGTGACCCTTATCACAGGCACAAGCGCGAGCGCATACAGTATAGAGAGGGGAGAAAGGCCCCGCAGCATAGGCATCAATCGCGCATACGGCCTGCGGCAATATGCGGCCCCGGCGGCCAGCATCACCAGCAACCCGAGCTTGCCCGCGCCCGCATCTCGGTGTGCCCACGCCCACGCAAGAACGATAGGACCCACAGCGTAGGTCGTGTAACGTATCGCGTGCCGTTTGCGCCACAAGTCGGCTTTGCCGTCGCCCCTGGCGTAGCGGTAATACTGCGCGAAGAACGCCTTGAGGGTCGAGCGCGGGCGGAAATGCGCTACCGCGCCGGGCGCGAACGCGAAGACCATGCCACAATCGCGCAGGGCCATGTCGAATACCAGGTCTTCGCAATAGTCGAGCCACTCCGGGTAGCCGCCAACTTTGGCCCACGCGCTCTTGCGGAACGCCACCGATCTGCTAGACGGCAGGAACTTATCAGGCTCTATATCCTCCAGTGCCGGCATCACCGTCGCGCCCATCGCCCGCTCGAACGGCGTGCGCGGGTCCGGCACGAAGAACCCCGACACCACGTCCACGGACGGTAGACGGTGGACGGTGGACGGTGGACGATTGTTGTCTAATCTTCGTCCTTCATCCTTCGTCCTCCCACCACCGTCCAC
>JBAURA010000236.1:0-12984 GCA_049580985.1 Chloroflexia bacterium | reverse complement strand
CTTTTGCAGTATATGCATGGTGGATACATAAGTCAGGTAGAATCACTTGTAGCTTCCAGGAATTTCCAGATGGAATTACTATTGCAGGGGAATAGTAAGGATCCAATGGCAGCAATTCTGTACGTGTATGCTCTCTTGAAGCTAGGACATCTGGCACAACTTGATACGTGGACAAACGTGCTACTTCAAGAGTGTAGGTGGTCACCTGATAGTTTTGCAGTTCGAGGAGAGTGGCTTGCGCGCCTCGGCAAGCACGAAGAAGCTCTTAGATGCTTCCTGCATCTTCCCTCTCTTGGTATACCAGCTTTGAGTGATGGACTTTCGATTGCGATCGACAGACTTAGGCTATATGCAAGCGCGGGTGAGAAGCAGTTTGGAGAAGCTAAGATAAAGCGTGCTCGAGCTGAATTACATAAAATGCAAAGCTTTGCAGCAACTGTTGATTTTCACAAGCCAATCGTAACTTTCACAGGACGCAACCCATCTCATCCAGATGGGAAGCCTCTATCTTAGCGTGTATCTGCGAACTTGAAACAAGGCCCCTAGCATCAAATAGACTCGCTTGCCTGAATATCACTTAGGGGGACTAGATCTTTCGCACTATTATGGACCAATGTCTTCGCCGATCCACTTTGCCCTTACTAGGGAAGCAGTTGTGGAGCAATTACCTTCTTCATATTGGGGAAGCGACAGGAACAAAAATCAATCGCGTGTCGTAGTGGGCTGTTGTATCCCTGAATCTGTTGCAGTAGCTTACCGCACACGCATCGCAATAGTCATTTTTGGAGAAACTCGGATTATGAATAATGCACGTGAGTCTTCCGTATCTGTTGCTACCTGTTCTAGCCTCCCGTACAGCACGTCCTCGAAACATATATTCCAGCGCCTAATCATCTGTTCCAAGAAACCCCATTCTTGCTAGCGATGTTGCAGCTATGTGACTGACAGCAACAATCCTCTTTACTAGTTCGATGTTTGATCGCGGACTACGGCCCCGGATCATAAAGGCTTATTGCCCGTCTGCTACTAAAGTGATACAGGCATTTGTAATCGCATCTCAGTGCAGTGTCGAGGGGGACGAGTCGTGCCGATCTATCTGGAAACGTTTCCAGATACAGATGACCGCTACATCTGGGCCATCGGTCATAATCACTTGTAGAGAAGACAAGCCACAATCAAGCTACTGGTTCTTGCGCTTCTATGCTGCATATCATAAACCCTTTCGTGGGCACCTGTTCTTAGACATAACTACCGAGGCTCCCTTGGAAGCAAGGGATCTTAACTGATTGGGGCCACCTAAAATTGGTCTCCTTTTTCTGCTAAATCCAGACGACTTAGCCACCTTGACTTGAACATATGTTCTATGATATTAGATACTACAAGACCGGTTCTAATGGGCGAACATACGCATCGAGACCGAGTTTGGGCTTTGGAGGTTTCTTCCCAGGCGTCATGGTCAAGATCACTCCGTTTTCTGAGTACTGCAACGAGCGTCTGTCTGCTTTCGTTGATGCAGACCTCGGCGCTGTTGTTCGTCAACTTATGCGTGCCGTAACCGAAGTTCGATTCAGACAGGCTGGTAGGCGGCTTGACAATACTGTATTCCAATTGAGCGGACCGGAGGCGCCCAAATGGTCAGACGACGGGTATTCAGTCTGGCTCATTATGGATGCCACAGTTGAGCTTGTTCAGCCCAAGGTAGATACGTGGGGCGAGTACATGATAATATCGCTTGAAGCGCACCCACCATCAGATCCGTTGGAAACTGAGGTTAAGCTGGAACGCATAGAAAGAGTCCTGTATGCCGTCGCAACAGATCTGGCCGGTAAGAACTCGAGCAACCCACACGTGAAGGTAGAGATGTATTGCAGGCACCGCCTTGCCATCAACGCACTGGTGCACTGGTGGAAAAAGGTAAAAAGCCAGTTCCACGAGTCGCAGTGGCATGATCAGCAAGAAAACCTACCTGTCACTCTGAAGGAGCATCCTCACATCATCCCGGTTGCTGGCAACCTGCCCGGCGATAAATTACTGGACCAGCTTGGCGGCGAAGGAGCGACTCATAATCGTGCTGAGCAAGGAGATAATGTGAGCAATTCATTTTTCACTGGGTGGGGCTCCAGCAAGAGACGACACGGCAGACGTCGGGGTGGTCCTTTTACTGAGAGAGAGCAGCGGGACTACGTGCAGTTGTACCTTCGTGAACTGGAAAGAGGCAACGTTACCAACCAATCAGA
This sequence comes from Chloroflexia bacterium, assembly GCA_049580985.1. GTDB lineage: Bacteria > Chloroflexota > Chloroflexia > QHBQ01 > JADMIH01 > JADMIH01. Next base: position 10,747 of record JBAURA010000236.1, on the reverse strand, counting down.
GTTTTGCCGGCGCAATCCCATAAGGCGCAAAATAACGGCCACAGGGGAGATCAGTGAAAAGGATGAAGTTGATCCCGAGGAGATCGAGTTGTCCATCAGTGATAAAACGTTGAGGACATGGATCTTGAAGTATGAACGAGGCGATTATGCTAGGTTGGATCGTGACAAGGAGAGGCCTTAGCAAGTTGCGCGAATTGCCCAGGAAGGCCGGACTTCCCTAAGGTTTCCGAGATATTTCCGAATGTTGGCCGGATAACTTCCGCACAAGCAAGGTCCTTTTTGATAGCCTATTCCCGGACAGGAATAGGCTATCAGCATTCATTGGGAAGTTGCATGATGCCACGTCGCAGATTCCTCATAACCTTGGAGCTATCCGAACCCGAACATGATGCCTTGCAGTGCCTCTCGGAAAGAGATCTGCGAAGTCCGGGTGATTACTTGCGTTTTCTCTTGCACAGGCGGGTGAATTGTGTCGATTGCGACGCCTCCTTGCCACCAGCCCACATCGCGAACAAGCCCTCCTACGGCAGAGAAATCGATGAGAAGGATGACGCCAGATGAAAAAGCTAACACGAGCTCCAGGGCCGAATAACGCCAATAGCCATGAAGAACTGTCCCCGGTATTCGACGTCGAAGCTATGAGGCTCTACCTCAAAATAGGCCGATCGCTCGCATATTCCCTGTGCCGGTCTGGTGGACTACCCTGTATTCGTTTAGGTGGGCGTGCAATCCGCATCTTGAGAGAGCCATTTCTTCGATGGCTCCAGGAGGGAGGACCAGAGAGGGCACAGGGGCTAGAGAATGCAGCATCGCCAGGTTGGCGAGATACAAACAGCGTCAACGACCAGGAGCTGAAAAATGAGGGCCGAAGCAGAACCCACCTCACGCTCAAATAATCCTAAAGAGATGAATACAGGCCGGTACTTGGACCTTACCTGTACTGCTTCAGACGAGGAATTTCAGGCCATGCGTGAGCGAGTGGCGCAGATAGATGTCCAGCAGCAGGCCCTGCGAGCCGAGTATGAGGCTGGCCTTCAGTGGGTGCTTGCGATTGTACGTTTCAATCCCACCGCCGTTTTAGATGCGCTCGGCGTCAAGCCATGTGGGTGCTGCGGAGGTTGGCGCTGTGAGTGATTCGTTTAGCGTGCCGACGCTGCAGCCACTGCCGCCCTTGCCGGCGCACACATCAAGCTCCTATCCGGGCAGTCTCAATGGCAACGGTCACCATGCCGGGCTCAATAACTAGAAAGACGAGGCGAGCGAAAATCGCGTGCACATTGCCTCTTCGCAAAGGAGCGAGAAAAGAGGCCTAACTGACAGCACCGCTAGCACCGCACCGACTTCCGCAAGCCAGTCACAGGCCACCAGGCTGGTATCTCTCGCAATCGCATCAGGAATCGAGCTTTGGCATACACCCGATCAGGCTCCCTGGGCTACAGTGTTGACCGGCTCCCATATCGAGCATCACCCGGTAAAGGGCATGAGCTTCAGACGATGGCTTGCCAGATTGTACCACCAGGCAGCCGGGGGTGCGGTTGGCTCGCAGGCGATACAGGATGCTCTCGCCGTGCTATCGGGCAAGTCCATGTTCGATGGCCCCGAGCATCCGGTTTACGTCCGCCTGGCTGATCAACAAGATGTTGTCTACCTGGATCTTGGTGACGCGGAGAGGCACGTGGTAAGAATTACATATCATGGCTGGGAGATAATAGCCTCGCAAGATGTGCCGGTGAAGTTTGGCCGCCCTAAAGGAATGCTGCCCCTGCCCAGGCCGAGACCAGGCGGATCGCTAAAGCAGCTGAGCCAGTTCCTCAATCTTTCCGGTGATGAAGACTGGGCGCTACTGGCGGCCTTTCTCGTGGGGGCATTCAAGCCGGCAGGCCCTTACGCGATCCTTGCGCTGAGTGGTGAGCAGGGCAGCAGTAAGTCGACGTTGGCGCGCTTCCTCAAACAGTTGGTGGACCCCAGTACCGTGCCTCTCCGGTCGGAACCGCGTGATGCGCGCGACCTGATCATCGCCGCCAGCAACTCCTGGCTGCTGGTGTTCGACAATTTCTCACACATCTCAACCTGGCTTTCCGACGCTTTATGCAGGCTGAGCACCGGCGGTGGCTTCTCGACTCGTGAGTTGTACACAGACAGCGAAGAGATCCTGTTTGACGCTCAACGACCGGTCATATTGACGAGCATAGAGGATGTGGTGGTACGCGGTGACCTGCTGGACCGGGCCATTGTACTTACGCTCCAGCCTATTCCTGATGAGAGGCGCAAGCCGGAGTCTCAATTATGGGCTGAATTTGAGCAGGTGCGGCCTTCTATCCTGGCCGCCTTGCTTGATGCGGTGTCAGCTGCTATGCGCAACCTTTCCAGTGTCAGGCTCCGCAGCCTGCCGCGAATGGCGGATTTTGCTTTGTGGGCGGCAGCCGCAGAGGAAGCCCTGGGCCTGAGGGATGGGCAGTTCATGAATTCGTACCAGGGCAACCGTGCCGATTCGATCACGCTGACCTTCGAAGCGACGCCGGTTGCGGCTGCGTTGCAGCAGTTTATGGAGGAGACGCCAGATCACCAATGGCAGGGAAGAGCGAGTGAGTTGTTGGAAAGGCTAAACGAGCAAGCGGGCTTTGGTGAAAGACACAGAGCTCCGGAAGGCTGGCCAAAGCGGGCAGACAAGCTCTCGGGCATGCTAAAACGACTGGCGCCTAACCTTCGGCGTGTAGGTACAGAGATCGTGTTCGCCAGGAGTGGGAGCCGTGGTCGCACAATCACTATCAGACAAATTGAGCAATCCAGCGACACTGGCAACACTGGCGTCACCTCTGGCAGCGCGCCTGGTCGAACAAGTGACACTGGTTCGCGATGGTGACGGCACGATTGCGGTGAGTGACACTACTTTGTGTACACGTGACGCCAGTGACGCTTACATGCATGACCTTTCTGATAAATAGCAGCTACTGGCGCAGCGTTCGGTAAGCCGGACCAGGTCATGAACATTACATGAAGGGGCAAGAATTATGAGCGGCAAAACGAACAGAATCCCGGGCAAGACACAGAAGAGCGCTAAGCAAGGTGACTGGAGACTTCGCATAGTAGGTAGCGGGGAAGAAGCGCCTGACCGGCTGCTGCCCAACCCCCGCAACTGGCGCTCGCACCCGCGCGAGCAGCAGACTGCGCTGGAGGGGGTGCTCAAAGAGGGTGGCTGGGTACAGCAGGTGCTCGTCAACCGTCGAACGGGCCACCTGCTGGACGGGCATCTCAGAGTGGCCATGGCTCGAGAACGAAATGAGCCGATGGTGCCGGTCCTGTACGTCGATTTGTCCGATGAAGAGGAAGCCCTGGTGCTTGCCACACTTGACCCACTGAGCGCAATGGCCGCGGTTGACCAGGACAAGCTACAGGAGCTGCTTGGGAGCATAAGCACCCAGGAGGAAGCCGTGCAGGCAATGCTGGCCCGGCTCGCGGACGAGGCTGGGGTCAACGCACCTAACGTGGAGTTCAAGGAGTACGACGAGAGCATTGCTGGTGATGTGAAATATTTCGAGTGCCCCAATTGTGGCTACAAGACGCCGAGGTAATGCAGGTAAGGCGGATAAAGCAGGTAAGGCAATGCAGAACAGAAACAGGGACAAATCGACTACCGTGACCAGGCCCCGGCAGGAGCAGGGCATTCTGAGCGCGGGCCTGCAACCGGTGCGTTCCAGTAACTACCTGGCGGCTCTCAATCAAGCCTGGCAGGCTCACCTGACTCCCCGCGAGCCGGGCGCTCCCACCGTGATAAGCACTTTCGCCGGGGCGGGCGGGTCCAGCCTGGGCTACAGTATAGCCGGTTACCGGGAGCTGCTCGCGATTGAGATAGATGTCAAAGCCGTGGAGACCTTTGAGCGTAATCTCCCAGGTGTGCCGGTCTACTGTGGAGACATCCGGGGGCTGGCGGTAGAGCAGGCTCTTGACATAACGCAACTACAGCCCGGAGAGCTTGATGTGCTCGATGGCTCGCCTCCCTGCCAGGGGTTCAGCATGGCGGGCAGGAGACAGCTAGACGACGAGCGCAACAGGCTGTTCGTAGAGTACGTGCGGCTGCTCAGAGGATTGCGACCCAAGGCCTTCGTCATGGAGAACGTGGCCGGCATGGTCAGGGGAAAGATGAAGCTGGTATTCGTTGAGATCATGCGGGAGCTAAGGGCAAGCGGCTACATTGTATCCGCGAGGCTCATGAACACTATGTACTTCGGGGTGCCTCAGAGCAGGGAGCGCATGATCTTTGTGGGAGTGAGGGAGGACCTCGTGCGCGAAGGTCTGGCCACACCACCGAGCCACCCGAAGGCACAGAACAGGCCGCTGACGTTCGCAGATGCCTGCTGGGATTTGAGAGGGAACCGGCCGGGTGACCGTATGCTAAGCGCGGTGCTCCTGGAGTGTGCAAAGTACCAGCCCGATACGTGGTCCACCGACCGGCGAATCTACAGGCATTTCAAGGGGAACACGGCAAGCGCCATGTCGCTCAACTGGGCAGGGTGGAGGCGGGTGTGCGGCACGATCACAAGGTCGGAGATCAGCCTCTCAGGAATAGTTCACCCTGACAGGGAGCGCTACATCTCGCTGGCCGAGGCCAGGAGACTGGCAAGCTTCCCCGATCAGGTTGAATTTACGGACAGGGAGAGTGGCATAGCCCAGATCGGTAACAGTGTGCCTCCCCTTTTCATGGCAGCAATCGCCTCGCACATCAGACAGGATATCCTCAGAGACGCGCCCTCAGTACCTGACGACAATAAGAGCATGGAGAGCAAATCGCTCTTGGATATGAGAGATTCGGGAGTGGCGGGAGATGTGGGAGAAACCAATGAGCAGGGTGACCAGCAGACTAGGCCGGCTTGAGAAAGCCATAGCTCCGGCGCAACCCACGATGGCCGAGCAGTGGAGCGCGTATCGAGCTCGCATACGCATCGTATTTCACGAACAAGCCGCGATGCTGGTCCAGACGGACGAGCGGGTGTTCGCCAGGACAATGGAGAACATACTTGGCTACGTGCCGGTTGAAAGTGCACTCAGCAGCCAGCGCCAAAGCCTCCTGAGAGCGCTCAAGAGCTACACAGGTGCACGCCAGACCGCCGACGAAATCGAGGTCGAGGCATGGGTCCATAGGTATGGGAAACTGCCGAGTGATCCGTTCGCAACTCTGGGTTTGCTTCCAGATTAGAATACCAGCAGGCGAGCAAGCATAAATGCGACCCACGTGGGAGCCACGGAAGAATGCGATAGGGATGGCAGCACATGGCAGATAACGTCAGCTCTACGACAAAACTGAAGCAAAAGAAGGCCATCGCTGCCCTGCTGACTTCGAAAGACATCCAGGGTGCAGCCAGGCAGGCGGGTGTGAGTGAGCGCACCCTTTACAGGTGGCTGGACGAGGATGTGACCTTCCGGGCTGACCTGCAAGCCGCCGAAGCCGAGGCGGTGAGGTCAGCAGCTCGCAGGTTGGCCGGCGCGGCGGACGGCGCGGTAACGGTGTTGATGTACGTGATGCTTCAACAGCAGAACCCCGCGGGTGTGCGCCTTCGTGCCGCGCTCGGGGTTCTGGATCAATTCGTCAAGCTGCGACAGTTGAGCGAGATAGAAGTAAGGCTAGCCGCGCTCGAAGAGAGGCTGAGCCGAACAGGGGAGAGGGGAGAGGTGACATGATAGGAGACCGCAAAGCGAGCTGGAAGCGAGGTGGCAATAAGGTAAAGGATTACGAAGAGCGACCGTGCCGAGCGATTCCTGGTAGCTTTACCGAGTCCCTCAGTCTTCGAGGCCTTCTGGAAGCTGGCGTCTCGCTGTGCTATCAGGTGGGGCGACCACGAGCATGAGTTTACCGTCCGCCAGCATCTGGATCATCTTGGACCTGCTGATGCTCAGCTGTCCTGCCAGCGCATCCAGCACTTCCAGCCTCCTGGAAGCTATAGGCTCCGGCCCCAGGTAAATCGATAGAGCAGGTGGCGGCTTCGGAGGGCGTGTTGTGACGTTTGAAACCTTCTGGCTCATAGGCAAATCATAGGCCGTTCTAGATAGATTGTCAACAGACGAGCCCCGCTTTTTCGGATCATCTGCCAAATTGGGGGGCTTACAAACAGTTAGAACTACGATACAATTCTATATAGAAACTGCTTCTATCTGGCAACGGTTGCCAGATGAGGTACGACAAACACTCACAGTAGCGATACCTGAGGTAAAGGCGAAAGGATCTCTCTATGAAGGGTAGCATTACCAGGCGTGGCTCTAAGTGGTCGGTGATGGTGGATATGCCTCGCGACCCGATAACGGGAAGGCGGAGGCAAAAGCGTATCACAGGAGTGACCAAGCACGAGGTGGAGATACTGGCCGCGCAGTTCCTGGCTTCGATACAGAACAGTGGGTTCGGCGAGGCAGAAGCGCAGAAGCTGACGGTCGCGCAGTACCTGGAGAGATGGGTCGCATCGATCGAGGGCACCGTCCGGTCAAGCACCAGGACGCGCTATACCGATGCGATCAGGCACCACATAAGCCCCCTCATAGGCCATCTGCAGTTGATCAAGCTGTCACCGCTGCACGTGCAGCAGCTTTACGCAAACCGAATGACGAATAGGATGAGTCCCACGACTGTGGGACTGCTCCATTGCATTTTGCACCGCGCTCTGAAGCAAGCAGTACGTTGGGAGCTGCTCACGCGCAACGTCACCGAAGCCGTCGACCCTCCAAGAGAGGCAACGCCAGAGTACGTGACGTGGAATGAGCGACAGGTGGCTGCCTTTTTGACTGTGGCCGACCAGCACGAGCTCGCGGCTTTGTGGCGGCTGGCACTACTCACGGGGATGCGGCGTGGCGAGATACTGGGTCTGAAGTGGGAAGATGCAGATCTGGTGCGCGGATCTCTTGCGGTCAGGCGAACTCTCAGCCGGGGTGTGGGTGGCACATTTGAGTTTGGCCAGCCCAAGTCAGCCCACGGCAAGCGCTCGATTGCTCTGCCTCGCTCGGTGGTCGAGAGCCTGCAACGGCACCGACGTAAACAGATTGAGAGGCGGCTGGCGGTAGGGCCTGCTTACACGGACCATGGCCTAGTCTTTGCCAATGAACTAGGCAGTCCTTTGGGGCCGACCAACCTTGCCTATCATTTCAAGAAGCTCATAGCGCGGACAGGCCTGCCGGACATCCGGTTCCACGACTTGAGGCATACGTCAGCGACGCTCATGCTGGCAAACGGCGAGCATCCCAAAATTGTGCAGGAGCGGCTGGGTCACGCTGATGTGAGCATGACGTTGAACCGTTACAGTCATGTGACTATGGACATGCAAAGAGACGCCGCAGACAGACTAGATAGGCTGGTGGGTGGCTCATCCTGACCATAGGTCAGCATTACACTCGAAAAGCAATCCTTCATAGCAGTCAGTTGTGTAGATGCCTCGTGCTTACCCATTACCATAACACATGCTCGTATCTGCGCATGTTATTTGGTAATACGGTACCAGCGAATATGCTGAAACCTGAGCACAGTTTGCGAAAGGAAGCGCACCTAACACAAACAATTCGCTACACAGTGGGTACCTTCAACTCAGAGATTGATGCAACTCAATTGTCCGTGACCATTTCCCCACTCATGGCAGACTCCATAGGTCCAATAGAACCACTCCCCTTGCCTCCCAGGTAACTTTGTCCATCTGGAAGTAATCCTTATAAGTAAGTTCAGTTCCGGCAGCATGAACATTTCGATGCTGCAAGAAAAGTTCGCCGCCGAAGCGCTGCAATTGTCTCTCTGTTCCCTGCCAGCTAGTAATGCTCAACGGGTGTAGATCAGCGTCTAATCGAGCCCACCACCTATTATCTAACTCAAAACGAGCGTCAAAATCATTCGGGCACTCCTTGGTTGAAAGTAAGCTCCCGCCTACATACACCCATCTGCAGCCGCATTCTCGTAGCAGAGATAAAGCTTCATAGAAGCCAGACACTAGCGCCTTCCTACACTCATTGGTAGCAAACCTCTCGACAAACGCTTGCCGCGTTGCTTGGTGAACTCTCGGTGGGAGCAACCCACGTGCATCAAAACCTGGGATCATAAATTTGCTTTGCCTCATATTATGAGGTGCTTGTTAACTTTGGACTTCTCCTGTACTTGTCCTCATGGATATGTTAAGGATTCGTCCTTACTCATGGTCCATGAAATGTCTCGCAACCGAGTAGGTTCCCCATGGCCGTGCTCATCAAGAAAAGTAAAGGAAAAATCATTGACGACATCAACAAGGGGCGTCTCATCACTGGCTATAAAGACCACTGTTGTGGAACCTATAGCTTCAGCAATTACAGGCAATGTTGTTTTCCACTGCTGATCTGCTCGGATGTATATACGTGCATCGGTGCCTACATCCCAATCTAAATTCCAACGCTCGATCTGGAAAATGCCATCGTGCAAATGTCCAACCTCGGGCATAGTAATATGCACGAGTTGACTTGTGCGTAGTGTTCTAGCGAGAGTCGGAGCTACGGCTGTCAGATAGGTTTCTTCGCCACAGATAAGTAGCGCTTGTTGTAGTTGCTGCACATTATCAGTTGCTATGCAACTAATCCTTTCATAAAACGCAACATGAGAAAGCAGCCAATAGATACGTTGCAGCAGCCCTTCGTAGCTTTCAAAGCACTCTATGTAGGTGCGAATAGTCTTATTGCGGGCGAAGTAAAGTTCTAACACTACAATAAGGGCCTCTCGATCTAAGTTTTCTCCACGTAGTCCGCTTTCGCGAAGTGCCTCATATCGCCTTAAAAACTCGGCGTAAAGTCCTTGCAACAGGCGTTGCAAACCCTCCTGGACGACCCCAGCGTGGGCTGCATCTAGGGCTTGCCATTCCTTACTAACTCGGATGGATGTTAGCAGCTCCTCCAGAACGTGTCCGACCTCTTGTGCAGTTCTTGGTAGTAGGCGACTTAGCTCCGTCTCATATGCCATACGATCTGCCCTACTGCGCAATAAAGACATGCCAGATGACCAAGGCACCTCACATACGCGACGGAGATACGGCCATACACGGAGTGGCAGCGTGTAGGCAACAGCAGTATGTGGATATCCACTTCCGATGCTCCGTAGGGATCCGATTACCAGTGAAAAAACTTCAAGGCAGTGCTCTAGGGACCTGTAGAGCTCCAACAACTGGGGCTTTGATCTGAGCAATGCATGGATGCCATCACTACTTAACTTGGTATACCTGGTCACGAAGTGCGGGAATAGCATCGGATGGTAGTGAAACGCACCAGTGTAGCGCAACTCATCTACTGCTCTTGCTAGCGCCACGGTAGGACTTAGATGAACAGTACCATTCCCATGCACCTCAATGGCTTGCGGTCTTATGGTTGCCCAGGCGTTCCGCCACCCTATTGCCTCCTGTGAATCACGCAGTAATGCAGCAAGACGCAGAGTATGTTGAAGTATCTCATCCATTAGCTTTACCAGACTCCAGGCGGGAAGCCTGGTAGATGTTTTTTCAAGTCACTCCGCAGCCAACTTTGTGCCTGATGTGTAGCTCGTTCTCCTAGCACATGATAAAGCATGGCGGAATGAAGGCTCAACACCGAGTGTTGCCCCCCGTCGATATTAGCTGACCATGTTCCGTCACTACCCTCAATGAGGAGGGTAGTGACATTGTGCTGATCTGTCTCATCAAGCACATGCTGGTGAAAAGTCACTTGTGATCCGGGTCTAGGCATGAAAGCATAAACTATCCTCGCTCTATCAGGGTCAGAGTGCTCATGAATGTCTGCAACAAGATCGAAGCCTGACTGCGCGTAAAAAGGCAACTTATCCCGCACCAACTTGGGCAGTGTATCCACAAAGGCCTTATAGTACGCGAACGACTCCAAGAGAATGGCAACAGCCGGATGGGGCTCCTCATCTGTTGTAGGAGTGTTCCGCGGCTGCCAAAGCCAATTAACAAGCAGGAGCCGGTCATGAAGTGTTCGGAGCACCCAGTTATATGCCGCTTCAAGAGGGTGATACTTCTCCAGCATCCATACCGGAATCAGCCAGACTGGCAGAGGCGCTTGAGCACTTATCCGATCTATGATCCTTTCCAAAGTCCTGTGATTTGCCCACATTATCGGCCCACCAATTGAGCCGGTCGCCGTCCGCCAGACAAGTGCGTGTCCACCGGATCCAATCGGGGTTGTTACTACTCCCTCCAGTGGCAGCGACGGCATTGGCACACCCCATCGTTGATCGAAGAGAGCGGGGAATTGCTCGGCGATACGGTTGAAGTATCGCACAAAATCAGCGAGCCAAACGGCTGAAGCTTGCCTAACCGGCCGACTTAGATCTCGTTGAGCAGTTCTCTCGCGTATGGTCGCTCCAAGAAGCAAGGGATTATCAATTACTAAGAGACTGTCTGAAAAGTGTCGACTATGGGCCAAATATCCACTAGATTGAACCGATTATGTTGCTTGAGCGAGAGTCGCCCGTGCTTGGCTCGGCCCAATGAAGTGACAATCTGTGGCTATCATGTGCCTTGAATATTCAAGTTTAGCGCCTGATTGCTACTTTTCAGACAGTCTCTAAAGGAAGTAGGGTTGTCGTTATATTTAGTGGCTGCATAGATGCCCAGAGCAGTAAGGAGGTATGCCAATCTTGCCGGGCTACGTGAGCAGCTAAGGAGTCTGTTTGGATTTCCAACGCGGCTAAATATGCAGCGAAGGCTCGGTGTATGAATTCGATCTCGCCATCCTCAACGATGCGGAACAATTCGCTTTGCACTAGTTC
>JBAURA010000235.1:0-5260 GCA_049580985.1 Chloroflexia bacterium | reverse complement strand
GCTATGCGGACAGGGGTGCGGGCCGCCGGGTGGCCGGGCTGGCCTGCGATTGGGGTCTGAGACTGGGTGTTGGCGGTTGAGCCGTGTGAGGTTGCGGGTTGCCTGCCGGCAGCAGCGTCAGCGCCATCGGCTGGCTGGGCGGGGGTGGAGGGTTGAGCGGATTGGCCTGGGCCGGGAGCGGTAGTGCCTGGGCCTGAATTGCCGGAGGCCCCCGCACGCCCGGCGTTGGAGTCGCCTGTGCCGGTGGAGGCGGGCGCGCCGGGCGAAGAGCCTGCACCTGGGGTCGCGTTGGTTGAGGTGGTGCCGGAGGCAGCCGAGAATGTGGGGTCGATGACCACCGCATCGCCCAGGCGCAAGGCGGCTATGCTGGAGAATTCACCTTTCAAAATGGCCGTGGAAGCATCCACGCGTAAGTGGAGTGGGCGCATGGCGGTGTCGCCGGTTTTGACCCACAGGAAGTTGCCGGAGATACTGACGATGGTACCGGAAGTGCCGGAGGGCGTGGGGAAGGTGGCGGCGGGCATAGCCTGAACGGCCCACCCGGCCAGACCCAGGACCAGGGGCAGGGCCACGATCAATATTGCCGTCACGACAAAGTTCTTTACTTTCATCCGAATATTCCTTTCCGGCGGCGAGATGGTACATCCCAATAGCAGGCTTCTCATGCTCAGTACTTTACCAACGAAAATGTATCAAGAAAGCCGACCCAGTCTCCTTTGTCATTCTGAGCGAAGCGAAGAATCTGGACCCCTAAGATCATGCGCGAGGGACGAGATTCTTCGCTTCGCTCAGAATGACAAGCTCCTAGTTGGTTCTTCTTTGTGACACATTTTCCTTTGTAATGTACTCAGTGTACCGCATCGTGGGCCGGATGTATAGAGGTAAAGATCCAGGTAATATTTATGTGGCGGGGCGCGCTTCATGGATTGCGCGTGTTAGAATTGAGGGTTGGAGCCATATTCGTATGAAGGGCATGGGATGAGAGCTATTTCGTTGCGAGTTATATCGATGTGCGCGGCGTTGCTGGTGCTGGCAGCGTGCGCGGGGCCATTGGAGATCCCGCCTACACCCACACCCAACCCCGGTGCGGCGGCTGCCACGTCTAACCACCAGCACGGGGAGGGTGGGGCCGACAACGCGCGGTTGATAACCCGGTACGGGGGGCCGGTGGCGGTGACCCTGGCTACCGCACCCGCCGGTCCGCGCCCTGGCGAGACCTTTTCCATAGCCTACACGCTGAAGGATGGGGCGGGCGCTGCCATGCCGCCGGAGAGGCTGGCGATTGCCCACGAGAAGCTGATGCACCTGATCCTGGTGAGCCAGGACCTGGGGAGCTTCCAGCATTTGCACCCGGCGAGCCAGGGCGAAGGAGTATACGCGACCGAGACGAGCGTGTCCCTGGCCGGGAAGTACGTCCTGTTCGACGAGTTTGTGACCGCCGAGGGGACTACTCAGATCGAGCGGCACGTGGTCGCCACCGAGGGCGCGGATGAGGCGGATACGCCCGCTATGCTGAGCGCGACGTTGGGGGAGTTACAGGAGTGGGGGGACCTGCGGGCCACCCTTACGACCGGCGCGCCCAGGATCAGGCGCAGGCTGCCAACCGGATTCTTGATGAACGTGGTCACGAAGGATGGGCAGCCGGTGACCGATATGCAACCCTGGCTTGGCGCGCCATGCCACATCGTGATCGTCAGCGCGGATACGAAGCAGTTCGCGCACACGCACGGCGACGTGCCGGGGGGTTCGATGTCGGGGGATATGGGCACGATGGGGAACATGGCGATGCCCACGCCACCCGCTCAGTTCGGGCCTCGGCTGGCGTTCACGCACACGTTCATGCAGCCGGGGCCATACAGGGTATGGGTGCAGTTCACCTACCAGGGCGAGGTAGCCACGTTCGGGTTCAACGTGGTGGTAGAGAAGTAACACCCTGGTTGTAATAGCGTTGCCTATATACACGTCCTGATATATAGCTGTATAATGCGCCTACACAAGGCGCATTCCTCGCCACGACCGTACGTGCTATTTTCTCTGAAAGGCGTGATGCTATGAGACGAGATCTACCCCCTAAGCCTTTTCCTCTTTCCCTCCAATCCTTGATAGGCGCATTTATTGCCCTGCTGGTGTTGGGGATTGGCCTGACGAGCGAGAATGCCAATGCTTCAGCACCTGCCTTTGCAGGTCTGGTGATCCCACAAGCACCACAGGTACCGAATACCTATGCGCCGGAATGCGGCCCCAACTGGAATGTTGTTCCAAGTCCCAATGTTGGGAACGATAACCACCTGCTTGGAGTCGATGGCGTAGCCAGCGACGATGTATGGGCTGTGGGCGAGCATGCGATTGGGGATGCCTTTCAAACCCTGGTAGAGCACTGGGACGGGAGCGCGTGGAGCGTCGTGCCCTCGCCGAACGTCGCCGGCAATTTTAGCAACAGCCTTCGTGAAGTAACTGCAATAAGTAGCAGCGATGTGTGGGCTGTGGGTCGGGGAGGCGATGCTGGTGCGCTGATAGAGCACTGGGATGGGAGCGTATGGAGCGTGATTCCTGGCGGGTATGTGGAGACGTACAACGCCCTTACGAGTATAGACGCAATATCTAGCAACGATGTGTGGGCCGTGGGTAACGTGGGCAACAGAACCCTGATAGAGCATTGGGACGGGAGCGCATGGAGCGTAATTCCCAGCCCCAATGTCGGTACGAATGCCAACACCCTGTTTGATGTAGATGCTATATCGAGCAACGACGTTTGGGCCGTAGGCAATTACGCTCAAGAGGACGATCCAGAGAACCAGGCGCTGGCGATGCACTGGGATGGAAACGAATGGACTATTGTGACCGTCCCCAACCCGAAGGCACCGGAAGGATATCTCCACGGGACCTATCTCCATGCAGTATCGGCGGTATCTAGCAACGATGTATGGGCCGTAGGTAATTACTGGCCTCAAGGTCCTGATTCGCCCCGGACGCTCACGGTGCACTGGGATGGGAGCGCATGGAGCGTTGTACCTAGCCCAAGTCCCGATGAATTGGGTAGCTATCTGCGCGGAGTAAATGCCGAATCAAGCAGCGATGTATGGGCTGTGGGTTATGATGCCAACGGCCGCCCACTAATAGAGCACTGGGATGGGAGCGCATGGAGCGTGGTGCCCGACTCCATAACCGGGTACAACCTCTTTGATGTGGTTGCGGTGTCAAGTGATGATGTATGGGCAGTGGGTACCACTTCTAACGAAACGCTGATAGCGCGGTACAACCCTATCCCCTGCTCTCCTACACCCACGCCCATTTATACGCCCGAACCCCCGCGCTGCCCAGGCGAGCGCTTCACCGACGTGTGCCCGACAGACTACTTCTACCAGCACGTGCTTGACCTCAACGACCTGGATATCGTCTCAGGCTACAATACCGTGCCTCCATGCGAAAGCCAGGCCCACATCCCGTGCTTCAAGCCCTACAACTGGGCCACCAGGGGGCAGATCGCCAAGGTTGTGTCGCTCTCGGCGGGCTTCAGCGAGCCGCCGGGGGAGCAGCTGTTCGAGGACGTGCCCTCCGGCCACACCTTCTACGATTACATCCAACGCATGGCAAATCGCAGTATCGCCATAGGCTACCCTTGCGGTGGCCCCGGCGAGCCGTGCAACCCACCCAACAACCGGCCGTATTTCCGCCCCGCCAACACCGTCAGCCGGGGGCAGCTATCCAAGATGGCCGCTCTCGCTTTCGGCTTCAACGAACCCGTGAGCGGCCAGTCCTTCGAGGACGTGCCGCCCGGCCACACCTTCTACGAATATATCGAGCGCCTGGCGCGCCGCGGGATCATCGAGGGCTACCCTTGCGGCGGACCGGGCGAGCCATGCGTACCACCCGATATGCGCCCCTACTTCCGCCCCGGCAACCATATCAGTCGCGGCCAGATCGCCAAGATCGTCAACCTGGCCCGGACCCACCCAACTCCCACGCCCACGGCCACCCGCACGCGCGTCCCCACCCGCACACCTGGCACCCCAACCGTCACGCCGACCCCCGGCACCCCCACCGCCACTCCTACCTGCGCGCCAAGCTCGAAGGGTTGGACCGCAGGCCAGCCATTACCGACGCCCGTTGCGCGCGGCTTTGGGGCCTATTTCCCCGCCAACGGCAAGTTCTACTCACTTGGCGGGCGTAGTACGGACGTCCCGGGCGACGCCCAACTCAACCCCCTGGAATACGACCCCGGCACGGACACCTGGGTAGCCAAAAGCGCGCTCTTCTCCGACCAGCAGACCTCTAACGTCCAGGGAGGGGTGGTTATATTGGACGGTACACCCGTCATCATCGTGGTGGGTGGTAGCGCAGGGGGCGGCACGGGCGGTACTGATGAAACCAGGGTATACAACCCCGTGGACGACACTCTCGTAACCCTTACCGCAGACCCGTGGCCGCCAGGGCTGACCACGGTGCCGGGTGGCTCGGCGGTGGTAGACAACAAGGTATACATCCTGGGCGGCTTTGTGATAAACACCGGCATGTCGAACGAGATATGGGAGTTCAACCCTGAGGCTTTCGAAGGTGAAAGATGGACCCTCATGCCCACTACCCTACCAGCAGGGCGAGGGTATATACCATCAGTGGCGATAGACGGCATAATCTACATGGCGGGAGGCTCCGACTGGGACGGCTCAACCATCCATGATACCGACTTCTCGTACAAGTACGACCCTGCCGCGGGCACCATCAAACCTATCGCCACTATCCCAAGGCTGACGGCCGAGACCAGGGCGGTCAATATCGGGGGTAAGATGTGGGTATTGGGCGGAGGGCGAGACCTGCCCAACCCCTCCAACCAGGTGGACATCTACGACCCTGTCGCGGATAGCTGGACTACAGGTCTTCCGTTCATAACCGCGAGGCGTAACTTCTCGGCAGACACCGACGGAGCAGGCAAGATATACCTGGCGGGCGGGTACTCGGGATCAACGCCTGTCGCCCACATGCAAATCTACAACCCCCTTGTGGTATGCGGAACGAGCACCCCCATCGCCACGCACACACCCGTGCCAACCACTACTGTTACGCCAACTCCATTCGCTCCACAACCGGCACTTCCAGCAGACGCAAAGGTCAGACATAGGGTGGAAACGTCCTAGAGGCACATGCGTAAGCAATAGTGTCGTATTAATATCGTAGGGGCGGACCCGTGTGTATGCCTGGTTGGAGAGCCGCCAAGATCGTGGTCGAGATAAAGGGCGGACACACGGGTCCGCCCCTACGAACC
>JBAURA010000234.1:0-11851 GCA_049580985.1 Chloroflexia bacterium | reverse complement strand
CAGGTATGCCGTTGGAGGCGGCGGGCCAGGTCGCGCCCGCATCGGTGGAGCGATAGAGGCCACCGTGGCCGTCGAGGCCCGCGTACAGCACCGATTGGTTGTTGGGGTAAGCAGTCAGCCAGCGTATATGCGCGCCCGACGGGTGCACGTCTGCCGTCGGCACGTCGCGCCAGGTCTTGCAGCCATCGTCCGTCGTGCGCAGGCCGCCCGCCGTGGTCACGTACAGGCGCGCCTGGCCGGTCGCGCCGGGCAGAGGGGTGTGCACGAACATAGCGCGCGCCTCGCGGTTGCACATCGTCCAGGTGCCGCCACCGTCGGCGCTGCGCTGGAGGCCGCCGCTACCGTAGGCATAAAGCACCTTGGTGTTCGCGCCATCGGATGCGAGGAGTGACGTGCCCACCGGGAGAGCGCCGATGCGGGTCCACGTGCCGGCGGCCCGGGCGTGGTGCCCGGCTTGCGCGAGCATACCTGCCAGGAGCAACAGGGCCACTGTGCTGATAATGTAGGCTGTTTTCATGTGAGTGCTTTCTACTTAGTTCTATTTGGTCGGTAGGGCGAGGCATGCCTCGCCCCTACAATAGCTCATTCGTTTGTATGCTCTGTTCCTGGGCGGGCCACACGCCCTGCGCTGCTATGTCCGCGGACTCCAGGTAAGTTGTGATCGGCGCGCCGTTCGGTGCGCGCAGGTCCGGTCGCAGGTCCGCCAGGGGTCGTAGGACGAACGCTCGCTCCCACATACGCGGGTGCGGCACTACCAGGCTGGCGGTACTCACCGTCCTGCCGCCATACAATAGTATATCAATATCGATGGGTCTTGGCCCCCAATGCTCACCTGGGACGCGCCCTTGCTCGGCCTCGATCCGCTTGCAATGCTTAAGGAGGGTGTGTGGAGGCATGTTCGTCTCGATCTCCAGCGCCATGTTCAGGAAGTCGGGCTGGTCGGTCTTGCCCCACGCCTTGCTGCCGTAGAGGGGCGATGCCCTGAGCACATCCGTTGACGGCAGGCGACCGATAGCGGCTATAGCCGCTTTCAGTTGTGCGCGGGGATCACCCATATTCGAGCCAAGCCCCAGGTAAGCCTTCACCACTCTCGATACCCTCGCACGATGGCGTCGGTGACGCGCGCTACCTGCACTGCGTGCGCCACCTCGTGCACGCGCACCACGTCCGCTCCGTTGGCGATGCTGACGGCGACCGTCGCGCCCGTGCCTATCACGCGCGCCTGCGGAGGCAATGGCTCGCCGCCGTTGAGGGGTGCGAGGATACGCCCGATGAAGCTCTTGCGCGAGCTACCGACCAGGATCGGGCAACCCAGCACCTGCAGCTCGCCGAGCCGCCTGAGCAATTCCAGGTTGTGATCAATCGTCTTGCCGAAGCCGATACCGGGGTCCACCCAGATGCGCTTGAGCGGCACGCCTGCCATGACCGCGCGCTCCACGCTCGTACGCAAGTATGCGATCACCTCGCCCAGTAGGTCGTCATAGTGAGGGTTGGCCTGCATAGTGCGCGGCGTGCCCTGGATGTGCATCAGGACCAGTCCCGCGCCATGCCGCGCCGCCACATCCGCGATTTCCGGGTCGTCGCGCAGGCCTGATATGTCGTTGACGATGCTCGCCCCCGCCCCGATGGCTGCCTCGGCTACGCGCGCGCGGTTAGTGTCAATAGATACGTCTATATGCCCGTGGGCCGAAACGAGCCGCTCAATAACAGGGACCACACGGCGCAACTCCTCCTCCTCCGGCACAGGATTGGAGCCTGGACGCGTGCTCTGCCCGCCCACGTCGAGGATGTCCGCGCCCTCACCCACCATCCGGGCGCCTTGCGCCACCGCCGCCTCCACGTCGTTCCCCAACCCGTCGCCGGAGAAGGAGTCGGGCGTGACGTTGATGATCCCCATGATAAGGGTGCGGGCACCTATTGCGGATTGCGGATTGCGGATTGCGGATTGGAACATTGAGGAATACTGCTTACTGCGTATTGCTTACTGCGGATAGTATGATCTCAACTTAACTTCTTATGGAACTTCCTTAAGTAACAAGTTAAGTTGCGTGTTGGCCTTTCACTTCTAATCCCTGATCCCTGATCCCTGATCCCTAGCTCCGGATGAACTGAAGGAACTCGGCCCGCGTGGGGGGATTGGTGCGGAAAAGGCCGCGCATGGCGGACGTGACCATAGTGCTGCCGGGCTTCTTGACGCCCCGGATGATCATACACAGGTGTTGGGCCTCTATCACCACGCCAACGCCGCGCGGGCTGATGGCCTCTATGATCGCGTCCGCTATCTGGCTGGTGAGGCGCTCCTGTAGCTGCGGGCGGCGCGCGTACCCCTCGACAACGCGCGCCAGCTTGGAGAGGCCGACGATGCGCCCGTTGGGGATGTAGCCGACGTGAGCCTTGCCGGTGAACGGCAGGAGATGGTGCTCGCAGTAGCTGTGGAAAGGGATGTCCTTAAGTATGACCATCTCCTTGTGTTGTCCTTCAAAGCCCACGGCCAGGTGCTCGCGCGGGTCGGACTGCATCCCCTCGAACACCTCGGCGTACAAATCGGCCACGCGGCGTGGGGTGTCGCGCAGCCCTTCGCGGTCGGGGTCCTCACCTATAGCCTCAAGGATCATCCTCGTGGCCGCCATTATCTTGTCTCTATCCAACGCGCTCCTCTCCTGGTATGCTCAACGACGAGTATAACATAAGAGGAAGAGGGGATCAGGGTCAAAATCGCGTCTGAGACGGTGGACGGTGGACGGTGGACAACCTCACCAGATGTAACCCTGGATATCCTGATCGTTCACCGTCCATCAGGCTTAGAACTCATTTCAAAACCTGTCTATAGGGTATAAAGGCAACGCCAAGTCGGATAGTGCCTGTTGCTCGGTTCTTGAGAAATTCCGTTTCCCTCTCATCTTTGCTCGGATGCGCTTACGTTCAAAAGCCCGAAGCTTCTCAAGGTAGACATTGCGTTCTGCCTCTATGGCTGTTAGTGCTGCTAGCAGTCTTTGCTCGGTTGAACTTCTCGAATTGAAACCAAATTTGGAATCGTAACGAGCAATAATCTGGTCGTAGCTTTCGTAAGTCCTGAATGGCAAGCGCATGATACAGGAACGTAAGGCACAGCGGCGAATATGCAAAGGGAGATTTGGATTCCTAGCTTTCCGGGCATACCAGTTGAATGACATATTTCTTCGCTTATGTCCTGCGCCGTTCGAGAATCAAAGGCAACTCTGTCGCCACTTAGCGTTGATTCTCGTATTCCATACACATCCTTATTTTATAGCACAGCTGAGGTTTTGAAAGAAGATCTTAGTGGCCGAACTGTAAAAGCGTTGGGTCGTCGGGGGAAGTGACCTTCGTGGCGCGTTGGAGGGTATCCGTAGCGCCCCAGGTGGCCAGGGGTGCGGTGGAGGCGATAACGGCCGGGAGGGATATGGCGATGGGGGTGGCGATGATGGCATCGGCGCGGCTGATGAGCGTGTCTAGAGCGCGGTCGCCGGCGGTGAGGGTATGCAACGTATAGCCGTCCGTCTCGCTGCTACTCTTTGGCTGCTGATCGCCCACAATGGCTATGGAGATCAGGAGGCGGTCCTTCAGGCGACGCGCCAGTGATGCGAGCGTTGAAAGCTCATCCTGGCTCCCTACCAGGAGGACACGGCTGGGGGCCGAGGGCGCGGTCAGGCCGTACAGGTCGAGCGCGGAGTAGAGAGCACGCGCGGCCTTGGCGTAGGCTGTGCCCGCGAATTGAGGCTCGAACGCGCGTCCCAGGAGGGGAAGGATCTCGGCGTCGGAGCGCTTGCGTTGCGACTGGATGCGCTTGCGCTCGCTCATGAAGTGCGGGAGGAGCGAATTGAGTCGGGCCACCCCGGCCAGGTGCGCCACGCTGATTTTCGGCAGCCGCTCGATGTTGGCGTGCCTGGTGTCCGGTGGCGCGGAAAGCTGGTAGTCCCCAGGCTCGAACGCATCGCCCGCCGATAAGAGCGCGCGCCTGTATTCGAGCAGCAGGGCCGCCGATAGGACGCGCTCCATGTTGCCGCCCTCGTAGTTCTTGAGGACGGTGGCGAGCGCGTTGCTCTCCCACAGCGTGTAGCGGCGATGCAGGCCCACGCGCTTGCCCGTGGCCCCACCGATATGGCGCACTATGGCCTCCGGCGCGTACACCACCCGGTAGCCGAGCACCCACAGCCGCCACCCCAGGTCCACGTCTTCGAAGTAAGCGAAGTACGCGGGGTCGAAACCCCCCACCGCCAGAAACGTGTCGCGCCGGATGAGCATAGCGCCGCCCGAAGCGAACAGCAGGGGCGTGCCGGTAGTGGGGGGGGCCGGAAGGTCGGGCCAGCCCCACACCGATTGAGGCTTACCCGCGCCGAAGAGGTTGGAGGCCGCCCCTTCAAACTCCACCTCATCCCCATCGCGTGACAGGATGGTGGAGGCGGCGCACACCGTGCCTTCGCCCCCCACTTCCAGGGCCGCGAGCAGCGCATGCAGCCAGTTGGGGTCGGCTACCGCGTCATTGTTGAGAAACGCGACGTATTCCGCGTCCGCCTCGGCCGCACCCCGGTTGCACGCCGGGGCAAAGCCCGTATTCGTTTCGAGCGTCACCAGCTTGATATGTGGGTAGCGCTCGCTTAGCACTGCCTGTGTGCGGTCGGTGGAAGCATTGTCCACTACGATAATCTCTAATTGCTCCCTCGGGTAGTCGAGCGCGCGCACCGACTCCAGGCACTCTAACAGCAAGCTGAGGTTGTTGTGCGTCGGGATCACAATCGCTACCGAGGGCGATTTTGAACTTTGGATTTTGGATTTTGGATTTATTTCACCCATATTTTAGTTGAACTCAAGCGCCATCACGAGCGCGCCATCGGCGGGGAGGCCGTCTTCGTAGCGTTGGGCCTGTAGATCTTCGGCGTAAGGGGCGGCGTAGAGGGATATCGCGTCCCCCGGCACGCCGTCGGGCGAGTCGGCTACGAAGTAGAACCACCGGCCCGACGAGTCGGGTATGGGCATGAAGCGGAAGGCGAGCGGTTGGCCGTCCTTCATCTCGTGGGCCGGGAGGTCAACGGAGTGGATGTCGGACTGCGCGCCTGGGTTGGTGCGGATATGCAGCACCAGCCGGCAGGTGTTGGTGCGCCCAAAAGTGGAGGGTGCGAGTACGATGCCTGAGAGGCCATTTCGAGGGCAAAGGAACCGCTGGCCGTGACTAGGCCCCGCCACCAGCTCGGGCAGGGCCGCGCGCATCTGCCCATCGACAGCCCTGGCACGGCGGCCCGCCAATGCTGGGGCCAACGACCTGAGGAAGCCGCGAGAGCGCGAGGCGACCTGCGCGGGGAAGCTTCGACGTTTGCCGTAGACGCGATCCAGCTTCTCAGGCAGCTTCTTGTTCCAGGTGTCGGCGATCAGGTAGCCTCCGGGTGCGCCTGTATGTGCGGGTCTGTGCCCGGTTGCATGCCCACCACCTGCCGTGCCGGCCTGGTCAAGCCGGGCGTTGTCGGCGCGTTCGTGGCGCATGGTAGGCCGGCGCACAAAGCGCGCCAGCGGGCCAGTCGTCTTGTCCCACGCGAAGACCTCTGAGGCAAGCCTTTGCGCGTTCTCGCCCCGGCGTCGTGCCTCCCCCGGGTCGGCGAGTATGCTCAGCACCACTTCCCGCAAAGCCTGTTCATCGTCGTGCGCGACCACCCAGCCAGCCTCGTAGCGGCGAATGTACCCGGCCACTTCGCTGAAGGCGGGGTGTATCACAGGCAGGCCGCACCACATGTAATGGACGGTGCGGCTGGGGAACGCCAGCTCGCGCTCGGCGTTGGGCATGATCATGTCGAGGGCTACATGCGCGTGCGTGTATCTATCCACGAGTTGGTCGTGGGGTAGAAGGCCGCTCATGCGCACGCGTGGGGAGCCTGAGAGCCTTTCGATCAACGGGCCGTAATCGCCCGTATGCACAGGGTAGAAGGGGTGCTTGCCCCCTATCACTTCCAAGGTGCCGCGCCCATGCTCCTCCAATGTAGCGGTGACAGTTGTGAGCGCGGGCGCCGGGTTCTGCCAGGGGAGGAAGATGCCCCCATAAACGAAACGCACGTCCGTGCCGGCCCAATCTTGCGGCCAATGGTGCGCGGGCAATTGCGGATCTACCGAGTAAGGCACGACGGCCAGCGCGTCCATGAGGTCTTCGATGCGGACGCCCGCCTGCGCCAGCCACGCCTCAAAGTAGTACTTCTGGCGCTCGCCTATGCAGGTGAAGTAGTCGGCCTTGGCTAGCGCCGCCAGCTTCTCTCGCGAGTTGGCCTGCGTATCGCGGTAGCCCTGGTAGGCGCGCTCGAACAGGTGGGGGCCTGTCAGGTCCACGGCCACCGGCACGTTGAGGCGCGGGGTCCACGTCAGGTTAGGCCACCCGCACGACACGATCACGTCGGGCACCAGCGCGTCGATGATCGATTGCAAGTTGGCGGGGGTCCACGCCCCGTCCACGTACTCCTGGGGCACGCTCCCCTCGCGGCCTTTGATGGCGGGGGCGGGCATCGTATAGTGGACGTGGTGCCCCTCGCCTTTCAGCCCCTTGCCGAGCGCCCACGCGCGTATGCCGGAGCCGCTCGCCGGGATGTCGCCCACCGGCAGAACGTCGGGGCTGATCACCAGCACTTCCTTTGGCAGATCGCCCCATAAGTCCGCTATCCCGAACAGGTCTAGCAAGTCGTAATGGGTGGTGGCGTAGCGCGCGTCCGTTGTGTGGTTGATCCAGTTGACGCGGCCAGGCTGGCCGAACAGGGCAAATAGCTCGCGGTCGTTGCGCACGCGGCGTGCTTGCAGCCATGCCCGCTTCTCCTGGAACTTGCCCAGATTGTCCATGAACTCGTTGGCGGCCAGCAGGCCCGCCACCGCGTGCCTGTGCACGTTCATGTCCGGCTCAGGGTCGGCGTCGGGGTAGTTCCACTCGAAATCGGAGAGGTCGGAGCCGCCCGCCTCTATGAAGCGCATGGCTCGGCCTCCCAGCAACAGCAAGGCGGCGCTCAATATGGTGTGGACGTGCTCTTCTTGGTAGTTCTTGAAGATGGTGTAGAGGGCGTTGCGCTCGTAGAGCACATAGGTGCGGTGCTCCGGCATGCTGCCCGCCGTGCCGTGGTGCCGGTGGTAGGTGATGGCCGTGGGCGTGAGGGTGACGCGGTAGCCCAGGAGCCAGAGCCGCCACCCCAGGTCTACGTCCTCGAAGAAGGCGAAGTAGTCGGGATCGAAGCCGCCGATCTCGTTGAAGAGCGCGCGGTCGATGAGCATCGAGCCGCCGCAGGCGAAGAGGAGGTCGCGCGGGGCGATCTCGCCTGGCTTGTATGCCTTGCCGTATGATGGCTGGAAGCCAAAGCCGTGGAAGTTGACGCCGCCCGCCTGGAAATCGATCTTAGCCCCCGTCCAGTCGAGCATCAAAGACCCCGTGCACACCACGCCTTCATCGCGCTTCGACACGACGCTCTTTACCATCTCGGACAGCCAATCAGGCTCCACGCGAGTGTCGTTGTTCAGGAACGCGACGTACTCTCCCGTCGCGTGCTCGGCCCCGTAGTTGTTGCCCGCCGCGAAGCCCAGGTTGGAATCTGTCTCCACAACGCGCACCGTCGGGAAGCGCTCGCGCATGAATTCGACCGAACCGTCGCGCGAACCGTTGTCAACGAGCATCAGTTCCAGCCGGTCAACAGGGTAATCGAGCGCGAGAAGGGAGGTGAAACAAGGCTCAAGGTGCTTGAGGCCGTTGTAGTTGAGGACGACTACGCTAACGGAGGGCAGATCCGATTGCGGATTGCGGATTGCGGATTGCGGATTGCTCAAAGTTGGTTCATTGGGAATGGGTTAGTGCGTCATTGATACGTAATACGTGATACGTGATGACGATGGACGATGGACGATGATGGTTGCGTTTTGCGTTTTACGTTTTGCTCTCCTAACGACAACCGTTCGCTCAGCGTTTCAGGAAGCGCGACAGGCTGCGCGTCAGGCGAAAGACCCGGCCCGATTCTATTCCTTTCAGGAGCCTTTCGAGGTACAGAATGTGCTCGTCCTTGCTCTTAAGGTCGTCCTCGAGCCGTGCGATATACGTACCCTGGCTGGTGAAGGCTGCTTCGGCGTTGCGGACGTGCTCTTCGAGGCGTGCAAGCTGGCTGGTGAGCGTTTCGATATGGGCGTTTAGCAGGGCGGTACGCGTCTCCATGCCCGCAATGTGGCGGTCGCGGCGCTCCATTTGCTCCCTCAGCAGGCGGTCCTCGTGATTGGCCGTCTTCAGATTGAGCAGGCTCATCAACACCTCGGTGAGGGCCAGGCGCGTGGCATTCGCGGAGTCGGGCTGCGCGACCTGTGGGTACGCTTCGTCGATGCGGGCCAGCGCCTGCTCCAATCCTGGGCGCACTGCCACCACAGCGCCCCTGTAAGCAGGTTCCGCCCGGTCGGTCTCGAAGAAGGTGAGGTTGTAGTAGCGGTCGAGGGCGCGCTCGAAAGCGGAGGCGCGTGCGTCTCGCATCGAGAGGAGATAGTGCTTGGCGATCATCATGAAGAGCCAGTTGTAGACGTTCGCCAGCTTGAAGTCGTGCGTCTGCCAGCCCCCATGCCGGAATGCCTCGTTGGTGGCCGCGAAGTCCGGGAGGCCGTAGTCGCGGTGCTCGGCCAGTTGCTCCTGCTGGGCGTCCAGCAGCCAGCGTATGTACTCGTCCAGCGTCTCTTCGGCGAGGTCCGCCTGCACCGACTGGATGGGATTGATGAGCACAACCCCCAACCGGGCCACGCGCATCACCTCCGATAGGAAGCGTGGCCGCTCATGGCCGGGTATATGCTCCAACGTATCCAGCGAGAATACCAGGTCGAACGCGCCCTCCGGGTACGGCAGCTCCATGCCCGACCCCTGGATATAGCCTGGGATAGAGCCGTCGTCCGGCGCTACATCAAGCACGGTGAGGTCGAAGTATTCCGGGTTCAGGAACTCGTGCAGCGTGCCGGGGTACCCACCCACGTCCAGGATGCGCAAGCGGTAGATGCCGTCGCCATGCCCCGCCTGCCGCGCGATCTCCGAGTAGAGGATGTGCGCCAGGTTCTGCGCGATCCTCATCCGACCATACTGGTCAAACGGCAGCGACAGCATCTCCCCCTCGCGGGGGGCAAGGCTAGTCTCAAGGTCGCTCGCGAGAGGCTCGCTCGCACTCGTAGCGGTATCTTCTGATAGCATCAGTGAAGGTGCGTCATATGTAATGCGTCATACGTTACGATCGTCTTTCGTCCTTCGTTTTTCGTCTGCACTTTACTTCTTCGTGAAGAACGCCATCGGCGCGCCGCGCTTCGCGTCTTGCTGCTTGTACGCCACCACGCTGACCTGCGCCGCCAGGTTGCGGGCCACTCGCATGAATGCCTCGGCCTCCGGCGTATCGGGCGCGTCCGCGACCACCGGGCGACCGCTATCGCCGCCTTCGCGGATGCGGAGGTGCAGCGGGATCTCGCCGAGGAACGGCACGTCGTAGCGCGCGGCCGCGGCTTGCGCGCCGCCGTGGCCGAAGAGGTCGGTAGGTTGGGCGCAGTGGGGGCACACGAATACGCTCATGTTCTCCACTATGCCGAGCACCGGCACGTTCAGCTTCTTGAACATCATCAGCGCTTTACCCGCATCCAGCAAGGCCACGTCCTGCGGGGTGGACACCATCACCGCGCCCGTCAGGGGCACCGATTGGGCGGTCGTAAGCTGGATGTCGCCTGTGCCTGGGGGCATGTCCATGATCAGGTAGTCAAGCTCGCCCCACGATACGTCGTACATGAACTGCGTCAGCAACTTGGTGAGCATCGGGCCGCGCCAGATTACCGGGCTGTCGGCATCGATGAAGAAGCCCATCGAGATCAGGTTGATCCCGTACGCTTCGATGGGGTTGATCTTATTGTCCGCTCCCTGCGTGGGGCGGGCGGTCGCGCCCATCATCATGGGCACGTTCGGGCCGTATACGTCGGCGTCGAGCAGCCCCACCTTCGCGCCTTCGCGGGCCAGGCTGAGGGCGAGGTTCACCGCCACCGTGCTCTTGCCGACTCCCCCTTTGCCGGAGCCGACCGCCACGATGTTGCGCACGCCGGGGATGCCTTCGCGCTGGGTCATCGTGCCCGCGCGCACGCGTGACGTGACCTCGGCCTGCGCCGAGCGCACGCCGGGGAGCACACTCACCACGTGCTCGGATTGCTGCTTGAGCTGCTCTTTGACCGGGCAGGCGGGGGTGGTGAGCACTATGGTGAAGGTGACGTCGCCGTCTGGGCTGATCTTCACGTTTTCGATCATGCCGAGTGTCACGAGGTCGCGCCCCAGGTCGGGGTCCTTGACCACGCTCAACGCCCGTAAGACTTCTTCATTGGTAAGGGGCATGGTATTTATCCTTCCTTTATAGTTGTGATTATTTATTGCGGATCTTCTTTGTATGAGGCCCGCCTAGCGTGCGGGTCCCATTCATGGTACTGCCTTTACCAGTGTATGTCAATGCGAGTGGGTTGTCGTTGCGCCGGAGCAATACTGACGTGGCGGCACTCAATGTGCTACTATGTATATGGTGGGTCAGCTTCGTTAGTTACAGTACACGGTCTTTTCAAGCAAGCCGGCATAGCGATAATAGCGGGCAGGAGACAACGATGGCAAGTTCGGCGCGGTTGGCGCACACACAATTGGAACCCTGGGACGAAGGGACCGGGGGCATACTGGTGCCGAGAGCGGGGGGCAGGCTGCGCGGCAAGCTTGGGCTTGGCATGCTCGGGATTGGTATGCTGCTGTTCGGAGGGTTTCCATACTGGGCGGCGCGCCGCGTCATGTACCCCGGGAACCAGTCCACCGTGCCGGTCGCCACACCCGGAACCCTGGACCTCGATATGCCGGGCGTTATGGCAGAGCGCGTCCAGTTTGCGGCGCGAGACGGCGGGCGATTGAGCGGCTGGTTCGTGCCCGGCCCTGGCACGTCGCGCAAGCCGTGGCCCTGCATCCTCCTGGTCTACGGGTACGCCGGCTACAAAGAGCAGATGGCATATTATGCGAAGATCGTTCATGAGGCGGGGTTCGCTTCGTTTATGTTCGATATGCAGGGGAGCGGCCTCAGGCGCGGCAGGCCGGTGACGCTCGGCTACAAGGAGAAGTGGGACCTCATGGATGCCGTGCGCTACGTGCGCGGCAGGCCCGACATTGACGGTGAGCGCCTGGGCGCGCTCGGTATATCGATGGGTGCGGCAACCGCTCTGCTGGCCGCCGAGGACGACCCGCACATCAAGGCCATCGTGGCCGATTCTTCGTACGCCACCGTGGCCGACATGATCCAGCCCGGGTTGCGGACCTTTGTAGGCTCGCCCGCCACGATCTTCGCGCCGATGATAGTGTGGTTCGCCGAGTCGATGATGGGCGTGAAAGCGACGGAAATCACCCCGGAGCATTCGGCGCGCAAGCTGGGCGACAGGCCGGTGCTCGTCATACATGGGAGTGACGATGTCCTCACCGACCCTCAATCTGCCCATCGCATCCACGCGGCCCTCACCGGCCCCAAAGAGTTGTGGATAGTCCCGAATTGCGGGCACGCCAGGGGGCCTGAGGTGGCCTACGACGAGTACAGGCAGCGGGTCAACGATTTCTTCAAGAGGACGCTATTGCCTTCGGAGCCTGCTACCGGCGAAGTTGTATAATAAGTGGCGTCCTGACGGATTTGATCGGCTGATAATCGCGTAAGGGCGAGGTATGCCTCAATAGTGTCGCATTAAATTTCGTAGGGGCGGACCCGTGTGTCCGCCCTGGTCGGTGAGCCACCAACATCGGGGTAGAGGCACAGGGCGGACCCGTGTGTCCGCCCCTACGATACATGGTTTAGCTACTTGGGAGGCATCTTCTATGTCC